>CAIYGK010000597.1 GCA_903925725.1 uncultured beta proteobacterium
GGCCAGTCCCAAAAATAAGACAAACGTTCCGAATTTGCCGGCTTTCGAAGACCACGCCAAGTGACTGATGATGAACAACATATAGAGCATGAACGCGCCTATACCGAAAGTCAGGCCGAATGCAGCAATCTGCTCTTCCGAATAGCCAACCATCAGCGCAACTCCCGCTCCACCAAGGTTGAGACATCCACCAAGTCGCGATAGGCGTGCCAACTGGCGTGTCCCAGAATCGGAATCACCACTATCAGACCCAACAGGAGCGACCCCATACCCAGAAGAGTTAAGCCCATGATCAGAGATGCCCAGAAGGCCATTGGTACCGGGTTGGACAGAACGACCTGCCAACTTGTTAGAACTGCCCGCATCAAGGTAAGCCGGCGGTCAAGCAACAAGGGAATGGCAACCACTGTAGAAGCAAAAATTGGCGCCGCCAGGACACCGCCCAAAACCAGCCAAAGTTCAAACAGGAACCCGTTTCTGGCCAAGACGACATGCTGGACAAAATCTGCCGGGTTCCGGATCGGCAACGGGGCCAGCAGGGTGATAAGGGCTGCCGATGTAAACACCCAACCCGTGGCGGCCAATGCCAGCAGAGCGCCGAACTGCACGAGACACCAGTAGTCGTTACCCCATTTGTTGAGGTGGCTGCCTTGCCAGTTCAACCAGGTTTTCAAGACCACGCCGAGGTCAGCCTTCTCGCCTCGTTCCCGCGCCCGGCTCAGGGCGTACAGGCTGGTGGCCAGCACCGGCGCCACCAGCAGAAAGCCGGAGAGCGCTCCTGCCAACAACCAGAAACGCTGGTACGCCACGGTCGCGATGGCTGCGCCCATCAAGAACAACGCCATGCCATGTGCAACGCTGATCGCCCCGCAAAATACCATATCCTGCCACCCAAGCACCAGCCAGTGCAAGGGCCGAGCCAGGGACACACTGCGGATGCCCGGTATTTCGTCCGCCGGGCTAGAGGCGGAGTTTGGGAGTGAAGGCTTAGGTATGAGCGTCGCAAATGTAGGGTCTGGCCGCGTGTTGCGGTTTGATCTGTTTTTGAGCATAGCGGAAACTTCCGTCGTCCCGGCGAGAGTGCCAGCAACGGATAATGCACTTTTCTAAACCCTTAGGATCCTGCCATGCCCCGCCCCATTCTTGAAGAATCAAAAATCCACCCCGCCATCCGAGACAAGATTGCCACTCACGAGCAGGCCATCGTGCGCGAAGTGCAGGCTGCCGTGGCACAACACCCGGTGGTAGTGGTCGGAATGGGCATGAACCCCTTTCCGAAGAAGGCTCGCAAGGCGCTTGACGCGGCCGGTGTAGCGCACCATTACCTGGAATACGGCAATTACTTCAATAACTGGCGCCAGCGCAATGCGCTCAAGCTGTGGACCGGATGGCCCACCCTGCCAATGGTATTTGTCAAGGGCACCTTGGTGGGCGGTGCCAACGATCTGATCAGTCTTATCGACAGCGGAGAGCTCAAGCGAATGCTGGCCTAGCCAACAACCACCGCCAAGCCCTGCGAATCAGGGTTTCGGCTGCGCTGGGCCTTTGCCATCACGCAGGCCACCCATGCGACCAGCGGGGCCGTATTGACGCGCGGTAGCCGAATCAAACACCTTTTGCTGCTCCGGCGTCAACACCGCATAAAACACTTTGGCCGCTTCGCCTCGCTTGTCCATTGCTGCCGTCAGATCAACTGAGTGCTGGGCATGCAAGGCCTTCATCCGGTCAATGCGCTCGGGCGTTGGGAGTTTGGCTAGCTCGGCAAAATCCGGTCGCTTGCCTTTCAAATCGGCTGGCGGCTTCATGGCAGCGGTGAACGTAGCCCAGGCACCCTCCTGCGCCGGCGTCAGTTTGAGCGCTGCTTTCAGTGCTGCCTGACGCCGCTCCATACGGGCCTGCATTCGAGCCGGATTCATGGGACCCATTCCCGGGTGACCCATGCCGTCGTTCATAGGGCCACCTTGGCCCATCATTCCAGCAGGTCCCGCCCCGGGCGTTTGTGAAAACGCACCAAAGACGACGGTGGCCAAGACACTCGCAAGCAACAGCGGTTTGTAAACAGATTTCATTTGAGCTTCCTCGTGTTGAAGTAAGTCTGACGCTCCAAACGTGGCATCAGCCTGATTGCAGTTTGCCCCGCCCCTGTGTCTGCTACGTGATGCTTGATACAAGCTTTGTAAAGTTCGGCACATCTCAACGGCGCGCGCCGTTGAAGGGTTTCGGCCACTTCAGCTCTTGGCCTTCGTCGAGCAGGTATTCCAGCCAAAGATGGCGTAGGGCGGGCACCAACCGATGGCTCCCGTGGCCAGTGGCACAATGCCCAGCCAGCCCCAAGCGCCGACGCTGCCCGTGAGTGTCAGGCCAATCAGCACCAAGCCCACGACGATGCGCAGAATGCGGTCCATGCCGCCAACGTTCGATTTCATGCCAGAACTCCTGAAAATTATTGAAGGACGAATTGGATGCGTTATCAGGTGCGCGGTCTGTGACAAAAGTCACTTAACGCCGACTCATCGGTGATCTCTATTTGTTCTCTCCCCAAACTTACCCACCCTTCGCGCTCAAAGCGGCGCAATAGCCGCGTAATGATTTCCCGCACGGTGCCGAGTTCATCGGCCAGCGCCTGATGGGTAACAACGATTTTTTGCCCATGGCCCAGGAGTGCAGCCGCCAACCGCCGGTCAAGGCGTTGAAAAGCCACCGCATCGATCAAGCTGGTGAGGTCCGCCATGCGGGCCGCAAACAGGCCCAGCACCTCGCTGCGAAAGCCTGGCGTTTCCAGCCAACGCAGGAAAATATCAGGTGGAATTAGTATCAGCGAGCTGGTTTTAGTGGCCACACCCCGGGCAGGCAAAGGTTGATTTCGGAAAAGACAAGCCGATGAAACGAGGCACAACTCACCCGGCACAACACGGTACAACTCTAAAGAACGTCCGTCAACCGAACTGCGTGAAACCTTGATCTCGCCCTGCAACACCAGCGGAAAGCCCTGGCACAACGCATTTTCGCTAAACAACACCGTGCCGGCTGACGCCTGAACGGGCACCAGCGCTGGGCTTAACTCGGCCAGCGAGGGTTGCACCGCCATCAACGCCGGGTAGAGGGCGAAAGGAAGTTGCGCGCCGTCCATCATGCCATGTGGCAGCAAGTACCGGCCAAATCTTCAAGTATTGGGCAATCGGGGCGCTCGTCGCCAGAGCAATGATCCAGCAGAACCGCCAACGTGCGTTGCATGGCTTGCATGGCTTCAATGCGCTGCGTCAAGTCGTCCACGTGGCGCTGAGCGATGCGTTTCACGCTGGCGCTGGCGCGCTTGCGATCATTCCAAAGACCGACCAGTTCCGCAATTTCGGCCATGGAAAAACCCAGTTCCCGAGCGCGTTTGATGAACTGCAGGGTCCGCACATCCGCTTGGGCGTACTGACGGTAGCCGCTGTCGGTGCGTGTCACTGGCGGCAACAGTCCGAGAGACTCGTAGTAACGAACCATCTTGGCCGACACACCAGACAGGCGTGCGGCAACACCAATAGCGACCGGCCAAAGTTGGTCGCCAAGACGCATCGGTTGGTCAGGTGCCTCGGTGGCGGCGCTCATGCGGCAACCGCGTAGCCTTCCTCGGCAATCGCCTGCGCCAGCACTTCCCGCGGCCGATCTGACTGCACCTCCACCTTGTTGGCGGAGCGGTCAATGGCCACTTCAGCATTCGGGTCGGCCTGTTTTACTGCGCGTGTGACTGCTTTTTCGCAATGACCGCAGGTCATGCCGGTAACGGTAAAGCTCTGTTTCATAAGTAATCTCCATTGGGTGTCGAAGAGCGCATCCTGAACCTTCCTATGATGGGAAGGTCAAGCAAAAATGCGCGGCCTTGACCTTCCCATCATAGGAGGGTTTAGGCTTGGGCCCATGAATAATCCCTCTTCTGCCCAAATTGAGTTGACTTCTGTAGACCTCGGAATCAATGGCATGACTTGCGCCTCCTGCGCCGCGCGTGTGGAAAAGGCGCTGAAGAAGGTGTCCGGCGTACAAGAGGCAACCGTCAACCTCGCCACCGAGTCGGCGCGCATTGTGGCCACCCCCGGCGAAGAGACGCAAGTCCGCCTGCGCCGAGCTGTGCGTGACGCGGGCTACGAACCTCGCGCCGCCGACACTCCTTCCTTGGCTGAACAATCTTCTGCGTGGGCGGGTTTTGCACCGGTCGCTACAGGTTTGATCTTGTCCTTGCCCTTGATGATGCCCATGGTCGGGGAGTTGTTTGACCGACACTGGATGTTGCCCGCATGGCTGCAATTTGTGCTGGCTACTCCGGTTCAGTTCGTCCTGGGTCGACATTTTTACCGGGCGGGCTGGCACGCCCTCAAGGCGCTTTCCGGAAACATGGACTTACTGGTCTCCATTGGGACGACTGCCGGGTGGGCGCTTTCTGTGTGGTTGTGGTTGACGGCAGTTCCTGGCGTCGCAGTTCATCTCTACTTTGAGGGCTCGGCTTGGGTCGTCACCCTGGTGATGCTCGGTAAATGGCTTGAGATGCGCGCCAAGCGACAAACCACCTCGGCCATCCGGGCTTTGCACTCGTTGCGCCCGGATGTGGCTCATCTCATCGGTCCCGATGGCGAAGTTGATGTTCCGGTGGCCGATCTGATGATTGGTGATCGGTTGGCTATCAGACCGGGTGAGCGAATCCCGGTGGATGGCGTGTTGCTTGAAGGGTTCACCCAAGTGGATGAGTCGATGCTGACGGGTGAGCCTCTGCCGGTGGACAAGTATCCATCTACCGACCCTGGCGCTACTGCACAAGCAGCACTCACTGGCGGCTCCGTCAATGGCGACGGTCGCGTAGTGATGTTGATAAGGGCGATTGGTAGCGAGACGGTACTCGCGCGCATTATTCGTCTGGTCGAAGACGCCCAAGCAGCCAAGGCGCCCATTCAGCGCTTGGTGGACCGTGTCAGTGCAGTATTTGTGCCTGCTGTCCTTATAATGAGTTTACTCACTCTGGCTGGTTGGTGGCTTTCCGGTCACTCTTTCGAACAGGCCCTTTTGAACACGGTTGCGGTGCTGGTCATTGCCTGCCCTTGCGCTTTGGGACTGGCCACCCCAGTGGCCATCATGGCGGGCACTGGGGTAGCTGCTCAGCATGGCATTTTGATCAAGAACGCGCAGGCCCTGGAACTGGCTCATAAGGTGGACATCATTGCTTTTGACAAGACCGGAACCTTGACCCTTGGCCAGCCAAGATTGACCTCGCTATTGGCTACGCATGGCATGAATGAAAATGAAATTCTGAAGATTGCCGCCGGTTTGCAAAGTGGGTCGGAACACCCTCTCTCACGCGCTGTCGTCAGGTTTGCGCAGGAGCGTGGTCTGGCTTTCGGTACTCCAAACAATGTACGCTCTGTACCAGGTCGTGGTACTGAAGGTGAAATCGGGTCTCGTCTCTTTCTGATCGGAAGTATGCGCTGGATGAAGGAGTTAGACATAGACCTCAGCGCCATTGAAAGCCAAGCAGCCCCTCTCCGGGAACAAGGCGCCACGGTATCCGTAATGGCCGAAAGAACATCAGAGGGGCTTTTCCTGTGCGCTCTGCTGGCGTTCTTCGATGAACCAAAGCCTGGTGCGAAGGAAGCACTTTCTTCTCTGCGGGCGCAGGGTATCAAGACCGTGATGATTTCTGGTGACAACCGGGGTTCTGCTGAAGCCATGGCGCGCCGACTTGGACTGCGTCCTGAAGAAGGTGAAGTTATGTCCGAAGTTCTACCCGGCGAAAAAGCAACAAGAGTGGCTGCGTTGAAAACCGGCGGTCACGTAGTAGCAATGGTTGGTGACGGCGTCAACGATGCACCTGCACTGGCTATTGCTGATGTGGGTATGGCGATGGGTAATGGCACTGATGTTGCAATGCATGCTGCTGACATTACGCTCATGCGTGGAGATCCTTTGTTGGTGGCAGCGGCACTGGATATCTCAAATCGCACCGTTGCCAAGATAAGGCAAAACCTTTTTTGGGCTTTTGCTTACAACGTTGCCGGAATCCCGCTAGCAGCTTTTGGCTTTTTGAACCCGGTGATAGCAGGAGCGGCGATGGCAATGAGTTCCATCAGCGTGATGAGTAACGCGTTGCTTCTAAAGCGCTGGATTCCAAACCAATCTGTTTCCTTGAATAAGGTATTTA
>CAIYGK010000598.1 GCA_903925725.1 uncultured beta proteobacterium
GGCGAATTCAGCGCCGGCATGGGCTTGCTGGTGGACAACTCACGTGTATATCGATGGCCAGCATATCGGCGGTTCCGACGACCTTGCTACCTGGTTGTCGAAATGAGTTCACTTTCATGAACGCCATCCATGTCGATATCGCCATCATTGGCGCCGGTACTGCGGGGATGGCTGCCTACAGGGCCGCCCGCGCCCACACCAACTCTGTCTTACTGATCGAAGGCGGCCATTACGGCACGACCTGCGCCCGCTTCGGTTGCATGCCCAGCAAACTGCTGATTGCTGCAGCCGAGGCCGCGCATGAGGCGCTCCATGCTGATCGGTTCGGGGTTCGCGTCAAAGGTCTGGCGGTGGACGGGGCGGCAGTAATGGCCAGAGTGCAACGGGAGCGCGACCGTTTTGTTGGCTTCGTGCTGGAATCGGTTGAGGCCATCGCACCAACCGACCGCCTGGCGGAAAAAGTCAGTTTCGCGGGTGCCAACACCTTGGTGACGGCGCAGGGTCAATCGATTCACACGAAACGCATCGTGATAGCCACCGGCAGCATCCCGGTCCTGCCGCCGCTGCTCAACGGATTGGGCAGGCACTTGCTCACCAACGAAAACGTGTTCGACTTGCCAACTTTACCGAAGACTCTTGCGGTGTTCGGTGCTGGCGTGCTGGGGCTGGAACTGGCACAGGCCATGAGCCGTTTGGGAGTGAAGGTGAAAGTGTTCGGCGCGCGCGGCGGAATTGCCGGCATTCGCGACCCAGACATTCGCAACTACGCCAACCGGACCTTCAACGAAGAGTTTTATCTGGACGCATCGTCTCAGGTGAAAGCAGTGACAGAGACCAACGTCGGGGTCGAAATTGAGTACCTGCATCGCGACGGCACCTGGCAGACGGAGCAGTTCGACTACGTGCTTGCGGCGACGGGTCGTGCGCCGGATCTCGAAGGTCTGGCCTTGAACCATACCGGATTGGCCTTGAATGAGCGTGGTGTCCCCTTGTTTGACCGCATGACCCAGCAGTGCGGTGACAGCTCGATCTTTATTGCCGGCGACGCCAGCAACGAGGCTCCGCTATTGCACGAAGCGGCCGATCAGGGTCGCATCGCCGGTGACAATGCCGGTCGTTGTCCCGATGTACGCGCCGGCTTGCGCCGCACGCCGCTGGCGGTGGTCTTCACCGATCCTCAGGTGGCTGCGGTGGGCCTCAACCTGGACCAGCTGAACCAGCGCTTCAAGGATCGCTTTGCTACCGGATTTGCATCCTTCGAGGATCAGGGCCGCAGCCGGGTCATGCTGCGCAACAAGGGAATCCTGAAAGTCCATGCCGAGCTGGGCAGTGGCTTGTTTCTTGGTGCGGAAATGTTCGGCCCGGCGGCCGAGCATATCGGCCATCTGCTGGCCTGGGCAGCGCAACAGCGCATGACGGTCTCCAGCATGTTGGAGATGCCTTTCTACCATCCGGTCATCGAAGAAGGTGTGCGCACCGCACTGCGCGACCTGAACCACAAACTGGACATCGGCTCGACGGTGATCGAGCGTTGCATGGATTGCGGGCCAGGTGCTTGATGTGGCTCTGGCGTGGGCACTATCAGCACCGAGACCGAAGCGCTAAAACAGTATCGCGACTGTCCTATGTCAAAAGCTCTTGCCGGTGTACCGGAAATCACCCTTGTGGCGACGCTGAGGAAATAGATTTGGCGACACGCGCCGCGATCGCGCAACCCAAGGCGCAGACCCTTGTTCTTTCGGGCTGCTGGAGCGCCAGCGCCTTGGGCACACTGGAGCCGCTTCTGAGCTCGCTGCGTGTTGGCGACGAAGGACCGCTGCTTGCCGACGCCAGCGCTGTGGAGGAACTCGACACGGCTGGGGCCTGGCTCCTGCAAAAGCTGCTGGAGCGTCTGCACAGCCAGGGCATTGAAGTGAGGCTGGAGGGTCTGCGACCTGAATTTGCCAAGCTGCTCACCCTCATCACCGAGCAGGTCGCGGCTCAGAAGCCAGCGTCCCCATCGGACGCCAAGCCTGCCCCGACGCCAATTGCCGTGCTGGGCCAAAACGTGCACACTGCACTCGATCAGGGCACTGCGCTACTGGCCTTCGTCGGCGAAACCACCATGGCGGTGGTCGCTTGCCTGGCGCACCCGACACGCTGGCGCTGGCGCCCTATCCTCTACAACATCCGCAGCGCCGGCTTCGACGCACTGCCCATCGTCGCCCTGCTGTCCTTCCTGCTGGGCATCGTCGTTGCTTACCAGGGCGCTGACCAGCTCCGACAGTACGGCGCCAACATCTTCGTCGCCGATCTGGTTGGCCTGTCGATGCTGCGCGAATTTGCGCCCCTGATTACCGCCATCATCATTGCCGGGCGCTCCGGCTCGGCTTACGCCGCGCAGATCGGAACCATGGCGGTCACCGAAGAGATCGACGCCATGCGGACCATCGGCATCGCTCCGCTGGAACTGCTGGTGTTGCCCAAAATCATGGCGCTGGTGATCGCCCTGCCCTTGCTGACGGTCTTTGCCGACGTGATGGGGGTCCTCGGTGGCATGATCATGGCGCGCGCCCAACTGGGAGTTGGTTATGGCGAGTTCCTGGATCGCTTCGTCAAGGCCGTGAGCCTCACCTCGTACGCGGTCGGCATTGGCAAGGCGCCTGTGTTTGCCGCCATCATCGCGCTGGTCGGATGTTTTCAGGGTTTTCGAACTCGCGGCGGCGCCGACAGCGTGGGCCGGCAGACCACGCGCGCCGTCGTGCAGTCCATTTTTATGGTGATTGTTGCCGACGCCCTGTTCTCCATCGCCTTCAGTGTGCTGGACCTCTGACATGCAGGCGCAATTGCAAGCCGCTGAGCCGGTCATCGAAATCAGCAAGTTGGCAACCCGCTTTGGCGAACATGTCGTTCATTCCGACATCACGCTGGAGGTACGCCGTGGCGAGATATTTGCCTTGATCGGCGGCAGTGGTTCCGGCAAATCGACGCTGTTGCGCGAAATGATCCTGTTGCAGCGCCCCAGCGCCGGCACCCTGCGCGTGCTCGGCTTCGATCTGGAAAATCTTGCCGACGACAAGGCCCTGGCCTTGCGCAAGCGCTGTGGCGTCATGTTTCAGCACGGGGGCTTGTTTGAGTCCCTCACGGTGCTTGAAAACATTGGTTTGCCACTGCGCGAACACAGCCTTCTCAGCGACAAGCTGATCGACGAGATTGCCGCTTGGAAGCTGTCCATGACCGGCTTGAAGCCCGAGGTCGGCGAGCAGTATCCGAGCCAGCTCAGCGGCGGCATGATGAAGCGGGCCTCACTGGCGCGCGCGCTCTCGCTGGATCCGGAATTGTTGTTTCTGGACGAGCCCACGGCCGGACTGGACCCTGACAGCGCGGCCGGCGTCGATGCACTGGTGCGCGACTTGCGTGATCAGTTTGGCCTGACTATCGTCATGATCACGCACGACCTGGACCTGTTGTGGCAGGTGGCCGACCGCATCGCCGTGCTGGCGGATGCAAGAGTTCAGGCAATCGGCTCCATGGCCGAGCTGGAACAGATGAAGCAGCCGGCGATCCAGAAGTTCTTTGCCGGCCCACGTGGTCGAGCAGCCCAACAACAGAATTCCGAACGAATCGAGGTGGCATTATCGAAACCAAAGTGAACTACGCGCTTGTGGGGGGCTTTGTGCTGGTCCTGGGCGCCGTGCTGATCGCGGGCGCACTGTGGCTCGCGTCCGGCGGCGCCTGGCAAAAGAAGTATGGGTATTACCTGGCCATCGAAGACGAATCAGTAGCCGGGCTGAACCTCAATGCACCGGTCAAGTACAACGGCGTCGACGTTGGCAAAGTGCGCAACATCGAACTCGACCACACCAATCCGAATCGCGTCAATCTTCTGTTCGCGATTGAGGAGGGCATACCCATCAAGGAGGACACGATCGCGGTGCTCAAGACCCAGGGTTTGACCGGTATCGCTTATGTCGAACTCAGCGGCGGCGCAATGACCTCTGCGCCCTTGCAGGCCACGCCAGGCAGCCAGTACCCGGTGATCCGCACCAAGCCCTCGCTCAGCGCCCGACTGGAGAACGTTCTGAGCAACGTTCTAACCAAACTCGATAGCACCGCCAATAACATCAACGCCATTTTGAGCGTGGAAAACCAGACCGCACTCAAGAATACGCTGGCCGACCTCGCCACGGTGGCGCGCACGCTGGCCGCACGCAAGGACACCATTGATGCGGGCCTTCGCAACGGCGCTCGCACACTTGAAAACACGGCGCAGGCCACCGCCCAAATGGGCGACGTGGTGGATCGCATCGGGCGCGGCGCCGACGCCGTGCAGAAGATGGGCAACGAAGTAGCCAAAGCCGGCGCCAGTGCCGGCACTACCCTGGACGCGGTCGGCGCCGATGCCAGGCGCTTTAGCGTCGAAACCTTACCCGAGCTTGAGCGCCTGCTCAGTGAACTGAGCACGCTGAGTTCCTCCCTGCGGCGCCTGAGTGAACAAACCACACGGGATCCGCGCGGCCTGCTGTTCGGGCGTCAACCGGCACCACCCGGACCCGGAGAAAAAGGAGCGACACCATGAGTGCCACGATCAAAGCGAGCCCCGCACGACGAGCCCCACTGATGGCGATCGGCATTGCCGTATTCAGCCTGTGCGCCTGCGGCTCACTGGGTTCGTCGGCAACAGCGCCGACCTCCTATTACACC
>CAIYGK010000599.1 GCA_903925725.1 uncultured beta proteobacterium
CGAGCACTACGGCGAACTCTCGCCGCTGCTGCACGTGGTGCCGCTGCAACTGCTGGCCTATCACACCGCCTGCGCGCGTGGCACCGATGTTGACAAGCCGCGTAACTTGGCCAAGTCCGTCACAGTGGAATAAGTTTCGTACAACGTATGAAGTACAAGATTTAGTACTTCTGTTCTCAATAGCAGTGACAACAAGGCAGTTGTCACTGAACTTCCTTTCAGATTCAAGGCAGAACAGACACGACCTCATGAGGCAGATGGTCGCTGAACGCTTTACGAATCAGCAAGTGGCTGATGGGTTCAACGTCGAATCTTGTTTGCGATTAAGGTCATCACGATTCACTAGACCACTAGTGATGGTCACTGAAAGCAACGGCAACCCGGGACGCCCACGCTCTCGCCGGCTCTCAAACAAGTCGCCAAGCCGACACTTTTCCACTCATTCGTCAGCATCGTGCTCTCCCTTCTTTTTGGACAGCCGCTTGGTCAGTTGGCCCAGTTCGCCGAGAGACTTTTCATCTGCTGACAGGATCACTTCCAGGCTGTAGTGGCGCACCGTGCGGCGCACCTGCCGGCCGCCCTCTTGGCGAACCTGTAAGCCGGACTTACAGGTTCTGTGAAGAAATCTGCGTTTCCATAGGGTCTTCACCTATTCGGCCTTGCTAATTTCGCGCCACAATCATTTATGTCAAGTTCCCTTGACATTTGGCAAGTCGCCTGAGATGACCTGAGGAAAAGCATATGAAGATGTCCCTATTCGCAGCAGTTCCCGCCGCTGCCTTGGCTCTTGCCGCAGCAGCGCAGGCCCAATCGGTTTCAGACGACGTCGTGCGGATTGGTGTGCTGACAGATCTCGCCGGCGTCTACTCCGCCGCCAGCGGCATGGGGGCAGTGCGTGCAGCGGAAATGGCTGCTGCCGATTTCGGAGGGAAAGTGCTTGGCAAACCGATCGAGGTGATATACGCCGATCACCAGAACAAGCCTGACATCGGTGTGTCAAAGGTCCGCGAATGGATAGATGTTCGTAAGGTTGACATGGTGCTCGACTTGGTCAATTCCGGCGTGGCAGTCCCGGTGCAGAAGGCCGCAAGTGAGAAGAAACGAATCACAATCACAACGGCTGGTGGCACCGTCGCGCTAACCCAGCAAGAGTGCACTGCCTACGGCATTCACTACGCCTATGACACGTATTCACTGGCCAATGGAGCCAGCAATGCGTTGCTGGCAGAGGGTGCGAAGAACTGGTTCTTCATCACTGCGGATTACACCTTCGGTCATCAATTGGAAAAGGACGCCCGAGCGGTCGTGGAGCGGGGAGGCGGCAAGGTAGTTGGCGCTACTCGCCATCCGTTGGGGGCAAGTGATTTTTCATCGTTTGTGATCCAGGCGCAGGCGGCCAAGCCCGAAGTCATTGCGTTTGCAAACGGTGCCGGCGACTTCGCCAACGCGGTCAAGTCCGCGCGCCAGTTCAACGTCGTGGGCGGCGAAGGTAAACCGCGCATGGTAGGGCTACTGGTGTTGCTGACCGACGTGAAGTCGGTCGGACTCGACACGATGCAAGGCATGCAGTACGTGGACCCGTGGTATTGGGATTACGACGCCGACACCCGGGCGTTTGCGGAACGGTTCCAGAAAGTTCAAAAGTCAGTGCCAACCTTCTCGCAGGCGGCTAACTACTCGGCTGTCATCCAGTATCTCAAGGCGGTTGAAGCCGCGGGTACTGACAACTCTGACGCCGTGATGCGGCAGTTGCGCTCCACCAAGTTCAATGACATGTTCCTGCGAAATGCCTATCTCCGTGCGGATGGACGGATGGTGCGGGACATGTATTTGATGGAGGCTAAGAAGCCTTCGGAGTCCAAGGGTGAATGGGATCTGGCACGCGTGAAGCGTGTGATTCCCGGCGAAGAGGCTTTCATGCCCCTGGCGCAGAGTGCCTGCCCGCTGGTGCGCAAATAGCAGTCTTGGCCTTCACGCGCAGTTATGCCGATGCGACTCAGACCGGACGAGCCGGCGGCGCAGCCTCAGGCGTCGATGCGACCCTATTTACGGACGCTGCTAATGCGGCGAACGGACTGGATGGAGTCTCGCGTGCTCGAAGCGGCCAGCCGCAACGGGTATGGCGCCATCACGCCGGCGATGAATCGATTGTTCGGTCACATGCGCTCTCGCGCCATGAGCCTGAGCGACCTCGCCCGGCAGCTGGGCGTGAGCCGCCAGGCAGTACACCAAATCGCCGGGCAGGCCCAGACACTCGGGCTTGTGGAGCTTTTCGCGAATGCGCAGGACGCGCGTGTGAAACTCGTGCGCTTCACTTCGGCTGGGCGGGCTATGTCCAACGGCGCCGCCCTTGAGTTGGAAGCGATCGAGCGATCGTTGGCTGAACGGCTCGGGGAGCGTGACCTGAAAACGTTAAAGCGCATTCTGAGCCGCGCCTGGTCCGACGATGAACCACCGCGAAGCAACCCTCAGCAAGGAAGTCGCGATGGCTGAAGAAAGCCTGACGTTCATGCCGCCGCCGCTTCTGCAACTGCAGCGGCCGTGGTTGCGCACATATCCACAAAGTCACCGTGATATCAACTTCGCGCCGCGGTGTACTGATGCCTTGTCTCTGTTCCGCCACGCCGTGAGGCAAGGGCCGGCCAATGCCGCCATCCACTACTTCGACGCCACCTTGTCGTACGCCGACCTGGACGCGCTTTCCGATAGCTTCGCCGGTTGGCTGGCGCGCTCTGGCATTGGCGTTGGTGATCGCGTTGCGCTGTTCATGCAGAACATCCCGCAGTTCGTGATCTGTCTCGTGGGCGCCTGGAAATTGGGCGCCTGTGGCGTCAGTATTAACCCGATGAGTCGGGCACGCGAGTTGCGGCTGTTGCTGCAAGACAGCGGCGCGCGGGTCCTGGTGACGCAGCGTGATTTGTACATGGACGTCGCGCGCGATGTGCTCGCTGAATTTCCTGCGGTCATTGCGGTTGCCACCAGTCCGCGCGATTTTCAGGGCCGCAACGATACAAGACTGTTCGCCGGTCCGGATGAGCCGCCAGCGCACCGCGTTGCGGACTTGAAGGAAGTTCTGCAAGAGCCAGTGAGCAAAGCGAATCTTTGTTTCGCATGCGGCCCGGACGCTGCCGCGATGATCGTGTACACGTCCGGGACCACAGGTGTGCCGAAAGGGGCGGTGGTATCGCACCGCAACATTGCGTTTGAAGGCGACGTGTGGCGCAGCTGGATTGGGGCGCGAGACGGTGGGCCCATTCTGGCGATCGCGCCGCTCTTTCACATCACTGGACTGGGCGCCCATATTGCACTGGCGTTCGCCGCTGCCGCGCCTCTCATTCTCGCGATGCGTTTTCACCCCGAGGTGATGAGCGTAGCGGCCCAGGAGTATCGTGCCGAAGTAGTGATCGGCGCGATCACCGCCTTCATTGCTCTTTTGAGTGCGCCGGGTGTGCGGCCGGAGCAGTGGCAGACGGTGCGCGTCGTTTGCAGTGGCGGCGCTCCGGTCCCGGCTGCAGTTGCGGCCGAGTTCCAGCAACGCTTCGGCCTGCCGGTTTACACCGGCTACGGTCTCACGGAAACCTGCTCGATGGTGGTAGCCACGCCGCCGGGAATGACGGCGCCGATCGATGCAAACGGTGCGCTTTCGGTGGGGCTGCCCGCGTTTGAAACCGATGTCTACGTTGCTGGCGACGCTGGACAAGTTCTGCCGGTCGGAGAGATTGGAGAGATCATGTTGAGAGGCCCACAAGTGGTCAGCGGCTATTGGGGACAGCCGAAGGAGTCAGCTGAGGCGTTCTTCGATGGCTGGCTGAGAACTGGTGACGTGGGCTACATGGACGCGGACGGTTGGCTATTTCTGGTAGACCGGAAGAAGGACATGATCATCGCGTCGGGCTACAAGGTGTGGCCCAAGGAAGTGGAAGAGGTGCTCTATACCCATCCCGCGGTGCGCGAGGCTGCCGTGGTCGGGGTGCCAGACAGCTACCGCGGTGAGACGGTCAAGGCTGTCGTCTCCCTTAAGGCCGAACATTGCGCAGACGCGGCGGAACTCATGGCGTACTGCCGGGAGCGCATGGCTGCCTACAAACAACCACGCATCGTGGAGTTCCTGCCTGAGCTGCCAAAGACCTTGACCGGTAAGATTCTTCGTCGCGAGTTGCGTTAGGGTGGGAATCGGCTTGTAGCGCGGCTGCGTGGCCTTATCGTGGCGTCAGTTGGAGGTAACCGGCGAAGAGTGGAGCGCTATGCACCTTGGCGGTGGTCACTGCTCTTGAAACCAACTGGCAGCATTCAGTTGCTTGTTCTGGTAAACCTTTTTCCAGCGCTCTTTGGTGTTTTGCATTGTTTGTGCCCGTGCCTTTGCTATTGACTAACGCGAATAGTATTCCCAAACCGCAATGCTAGGTCGCAAGACCTGCCTACGCGCGAACTGCCGTTGGCGACACTGGAGCCCGCCAGTTCCCAGAAAACGAAACCGCAATCTGGGTGACCGCTTTGGCATGCAGAACCAGGGCCGCAAACGGCAGGTCCTGACTTTGCTCACCGACTCCTTGGGGCACCAAGTCGTCAGCGGGCGGTCTTTGGCGAATGACTGCTGGGTCTTTGCCGAATTCAAGCGGTAGCTTTCTGAGAGTTCTGCTAGCGCAATGCAAATTGCGCATTGCTGGCAGCGTTGGCTATATTGACAACGCTATTGCATGTTGTCATAATTGCCAACATGCCTGCCGAACTTATCACC
>CAIYGK010000600.1 GCA_903925725.1 uncultured beta proteobacterium
CCTTCTTTTTCATAGAAGAAGGTCACCAAATCGCCTTCCTTGACGCCAGCGTCCACCACCTGCCAGTACTCGTTGTAAATCATGGTTGAAATGCAGGCCGCCTGGTTCTGCAGCAGCGGATCGACATTGAAGCCCTGCTTGAGAATCTTGATGTCGGTGTCGGGCTTGTATCCCAGTTTGGCCATCCAGTTCAGGAAGGGATACTCGTTACCACCGTACCATACGCCTAGCGTCTTGCCCTTGAAATCTTTGGGTGTAGTCACGCCACTGGCCTTCTTGCAGGTCAGCATCAAGCCCGATTGGTTGAACACTTGCGCAATATTGACGAGAGGCACGCCCGCTTCACGCGCAGCCAGTGCATCAGGCATCCAGTTCACCACAACATCAGCCCCATTGCCAGCGATCACCTGCACCGGAGAGATGTCCGGACCACCCGGTTTGATGGTCACGTCCAAGCCCTCGGCTTTGTAATATCCTTTGGATTGGGCCACGTAGTAGCCAGCAAACTGTGCTTGCGGCAGCCACTTGAGTTGCACGGTGACTTTGTCAGCTGCACTGGCGCTGGCGCCAATGCTTGCGCCGCAAACTGCCAGGACGGCGGCCAACAGGCTGCTGGCGATCTTGGAAGAACTAATCATCAAAAAACTCCTTGGTTTGGAAAAATAGACGCGCTCAGCCCGGCGGGACAGAGCGCGAAACGGGAAAAGAGAATCAACCTTCACGGACCGACGGGTGCCAAAAAGCGGCACGCCTCTCCATTTGAACCAGCACGGCATAGGCCAACGAACCGGTAACCGCCGCCACCACAATGGCGCCCCAGACCAGCGGCATGTTCATGCGCGAAGCTTCGGTCGAAATCCGAAAACCCAGGCCTGAAGTGGGAGAACCAAAAAACTCCGCTACGATGGCACCGATCAGGGCCAAGGTTGCATTGACTTTAAGGGCTCCAAAAATGAAGGGCAGGGCAGCCGGCAGACGCAGAGCCAACAAAGTCCGGCCGTAACTTGCAGCGTAGCTGTGCATGAGTTCTCGCTCGAGTCTGCCGGCGGCTTTGAGTCCAGCCAAAGTTGACACCAGCATCGGAAAAAACGTCATCAACACAACCACCGCAGCCTTGGACTGCCATTCAAAGCCAAACCACATGACCGCAATCGGCGCCACCGCTACCAGGGGAATGGTACTTGTCAAAGAGGCCAATGGCAGCAAGCCGCGCTGCAGGAACGGCAGGCGGTCAATGGCAACAGCCACGAAGAAACCCATACCCGAACCCAGTGTCCAGCCAATCAGGACCGCCTTCAAAACCGTCTGCACAAAATCACCCCACAAGGTCGGTCCGTGACTGCTCATGGACTGGAGAATCAGACTCGGCGGCGGCAACAGCACTCTGGGAACATCAAACGCCACCACCAAAAGCTGCCAGAAAAAGATGACCCAGACGCCGAACAGGGCTGCGGTCAAAGTACCGTAAACGCGCCCGCTGTCCATGGCCGCCATGCGGCGGATCGATTGCACTGCCAAGAGTGCCAAGATCACGGTTGCCAGCCAGAACACGGAGCTCGCGTCCTCACCCGCAGTGGGAGAGATCTGCATCAGTGCCAGACCGCCAATCAAGCATCCCACAATCAGCAGGATGGTCCAACGGGTGGCGGGTTTCATGCCTGACTCCGGTGTCGTAAAACCAGGCGCTCAATGCCGGCCACGACGGTCGTTAGCGTCAGGCCCAGCAAGGCCGACATCACCAGGGCCGACCAGATTTGCACCGTATTGCCGTAGTAAGAGCCCGTCAACAAGCGCGCACCCAAGCCCGCTTGAGCGCCGGTTGGCAGCTCCGCCACCATCGCCCCAACCAGACCGGCTGCTATGCCAACCCGCAAAGCAGGAAAAAGAAACGGCAGGGCGGCTGGCAAGCGCAGCAACCATAGAGCTTGCCAGCGCGTTGCGGCATAGGTGTGCAGCATTTCGGTCTCGATCCGCTGGGGTGAACGCAGACCCTGCACCATTGCCACCGTCACCGGGAAGAAACACAGGTACATGGCGATCACCGCCTTCGGCGCAACGCCGGCGAACCCGAGGCTACCCAAAATCACCAACACGATAGGTGCAATCGCCAGCACGGGTACCGTCTGCGACGCTACGATCCAGGGAAGCAGAGCCCGGTCCAGTGTGCGCGAGTGAACAATGCAAACTGACAGGACCAGCCCGAGCAGAGTACCCATGACAAAGCCCCATAGCGTGGACTCGGCCGTCACCGCAACGTGAAACAGCAGGTTGCGCGGCGAATCGAGGGGCCAGTCGACAATGGCTGACCAAAAGTCCAGCCACACTTGATGTGGTGCCGGCAAAACCGGACGCTGCATCTCCATCGTAGCCATCAACAGGTCCTGCCAGCGCCACGTGCCATCCTGCGGCAAGACGCGCTCAACCGCACCCGGCGCATTGAGCAGCCACGCGCCTAGGTACCAGGCCAACAATACTGCCAACAAGATGACCAGCACCGGCAGGCCTTGCAGACTCCAGCGTGCGACTGGACTTGCGACGAAGGCTTTAGTCATGGTGGCCCTCGGCCAAGGCCTCACGCAGGGCATGTGCGACCTCGATAAAGACAGCGCTATCACGCATACCAAGATGCCGCTCGTCTGGCAGCGGAGACTCTATGACCTTGATGATGCGCCCCGGCCGCGGCGACATCACCACAATGCGAGTAGCCAGATAAGCCGCCTCGGCGATCGAGTGGGTGACGAACACCACGGTGCGACGCTCACGCTGCCACAGTTGTTGCAGCTGCTCGTTCAATCGGTCACGTGTGATTTCATCGAGCGCGCCAAAAGGCTCGTCCATCATCAAAATACGCGGTTCAAACGAGAGGGCCCGCGCAATCGACACGCGTTGCTGCATACCCCCTGATAACTGCCAAGGATACTTGCTCTCGAACCCGGTTAGTCCAACACGCGCCAAGTGCTCGAGCGCAATGGTCTGGCTTTGCGTCCTGGAGTAACCCTGTATCTGTAACGGCAAGGTAACATTGCCAAGCACTGTTCTCCATGGAAACAAGGCTGGCGCTTGAAATACATATCCATAAGCGCGTGCCAGGCGCGCTTCGTGCGGCGTAACACCATTGACCAGCACCTGACCGGCACTGATCTTCTCGAGATCGGCAATCACGCGCATCAGCGTGGTCTTGCCACAACCCGAGGGACCAATCAGGGCAATAAATTCACCTTCGCGAATATCCAGATCAACGTGCTCAAGCGCGTGTACAGGAGAGTCGGCGGTTTCATAAACCACGCTGGCGTCCCGAACTTCAACGGCCAGTCGAGAGCTCGCCACAGATACTGCAGCTGACGCGAACGACCCTTCAGGAATATTCATGGAAACGCACAAAAGTAGGTCGCAACGCACCGCCGTGCAGCGATGCAACCTCGGAGTCAACCAATTGGTCAGGTAATTCTAATGAGCTACGCTAATTCCGTGCCAAGAATATCGTTGGGGTTTGTACGGGTCCGCCAGCGTCATCCGCGCGATCGAGCCAACTCCACATACCAGTCCAGGCACGCTGGATTGGCCATGGCCTCGCGGTTCACGATCTTTTCAAGCGGTTGGCCCAACAGCAGCTTCTTGATGGGCAACTCCTGCTTCTTTCCTGAAAGTGTGCGCGGTATCTGGGTCACCTGGAATATCTCGTTGGGCACAAAGCGCGGCGACAGGGCGGTCCTGATAGCCTCGACGATCTTGCCACGCAAGACCGGCGTCAAGGTCAAATCGGATCGCAAGACGACAAACAAGGGCATGTAACTTTCTCGGCCTAGGTATTCGAGGTCGACTACCATGGAGTCGAGGACCTCGGGCAGCGCTTCAACCGCGCTGTATATCTCGCTGGTTCCCATACGCAAGCCATGTCGATTGATGGTGGCATCACTGCGGCCATAGATCATGCAACCCCCATGGCTGCCGATCTTGAGCCAGTCACCATGACGCCAGACGCTGGGGTACATGTCAAAGTAGCTGGACAGATAACGCCGCTTGGCTGGATCGCCCCAGAAATACAGAGGCATGCTGGGTATCGGCTGAGTGCAGACCAGCTCGCCCACCTCGTCGATCACGGGCTCGCCCTGCTCGTTCCAGGCCTCCACTGCACAGCCAAGCAAGCGGCACTGCATTTCGCCCGGCACTTGCGCCAGTTCGCGGTTGCCACCAATGAAGGCGCCGCAAAAATCGGTGCCGCCGGAGATGTTGCACCACCAGATATCGCCCCCACGCTTACCCACTTCGTGTGGCTCGCTGCCCCCCGAGGGTGCTAATTTTCCTTGGGGCGGCCCGGCGGAAAATTCCTCGCCC
>CAIYGK010000601.1 GCA_903925725.1 uncultured beta proteobacterium
AAAGTCCGACTTGCCTTGGCCAGAAAACCAATTCTGACCATTTCAAAAAACAAGGACAAAACGACTATCGAATTTCATGCCGAATTTGATGATTGTCCAAAAGATACATTACATCAACTCTGTCGCACTCTTCGAATTTTGGCTCACCATTCGTGTCGCGGTCTTTGAAAATTACTGCAAAGATTCCTTCCTTCCGACCTTCAATTGTCAGTTCAATATCTTCGACCAAGACAGTCTTCCCTGTTGATAACGTGTAAGGTGTTGTCATTCCTAATCCTTTAAGTGGTCAACTGCCCATCCGACAGCACTGATGAACCCTAGTGTTTCGAATTGTGGCACACTGCGTGTCCCTTCAACTCCATGCGAAACTGGTGTCACAAGGGACGGGTAAGCGGTTGTTTTTATTGACGTTTTTACGGGTGGCTCATCGTCCGTGAAGCGCCACCACTACAACCCGCAAGGGACATGGAAAGCCTGCTACTTAATTGCTAGCAGGCTTTTTTGTTTTGTGTCTCGTTCCCGCATTTGCGCCGCCATGGCGCCAGTCAGCCTGGCTGACGAGCCCTTTTCAGCAGCGCCGTAGTGGAGTAACCATCGACAAACGGCAACGCCAAAGCCCGCCCGCCGTAGGACTCAACGACACGCGTCTCTGCCAGTTTGGTCATGTCGTAGTCGCCGCCTTTGACCAGAATATCGGGCTTTATCTGGGCAATGAGCTCAAGTGGTGTGTCCTCTTCGAACCACGTCACCAAGTTGGTGCTGCCCAGTGCCGCGATGACCACGGCGCGGTCGGCTTCGTTGTTGAGTGGCCGGTCCGGCCCTTTGCCGAGCCGGCGCGCTGATGCATCGTTGTTCAGTGCGACCAGCAGACTGGCGCCCAAGGCCCTCGCCTGCGCCAGGTACAGGACATGACCACGGTGCAGCACATCAAACACACCGTTGGTAAACACCAGCGGCCTGGGCAGGCTGGCAAGCCGTGCTGCGAGTGCGGCGCGTAGGCAGATTTTGTCGGTGATGGTGGCCGTGCCGGCCAAGTCGTTCATGACTTCAATGCTAGCAGACCGACGTGCTCTTCAACCAAAGCGGCTGTTGGTCTGCAACGCGGGCGCCGGCCGCGGCTGCCACCAGGCCCGGATCGTCGCAAACACGTTTCTGCATCCGGTGCAACGGTACTGCCCGGTAGGCAGCAGGGCACCGTTCTGAGCGCGTTCAATGACTCGCTGGTAACTGGTGGCCCCGCACCGACTGCATTTGTAGATCGTCTTGAAAGTGGCCATGATCGGCACACTGTAATAGCGCCAGCGCTGCCGAACGCCTCAAATTCTGTAAAACGATGTAAGCGATGTTTCCGCTATGAGTCGCTCAGTCCGGTTGCGTTTCGGCAAAACTGGGACGCAGCATCAGCTTGTCGTGCAACTTCTGCAGGTTCGCGTAATCGCTGCGCCAGTCAATCTGTGCAAACCGGAAGTCCAAGTAGCCGAAGGCGCAACCGACGGCGACATCGGCCAGCGTCAAATGAATGCCGGCGCAAAAGGGCTTGTCGCCCAGACCTTTGCTCATGGCTTTGAGGGACGCGTGAATCTTGCCCATTTGACGGTCAATCCACGCCTGGCTGCGCTCGGCCGGGCCACGACCAACCCAGGTCGCTTCAAGCCGCGCCAGAATAGCTGCGTCGAGCACGCCGTCGGCGAGCGCTTCCCAGGTCTTGATCTCGGCCCGCTCCCGGCCCACCGCCGGAATCAATTTACCCACGGGTGACAGAGTGTCCAGGTATTCCACGATGACGCGCGAGTCAAACAGCGCTTCGCCCGCCTCCATCACCAGGCACGGCACCTTGCCCAGCGGGTTGGTTTCTGTAATCGTGCTCTGCGCCGCCCATACGTCCTCCGGCACAAACACGTAGTCAAGCTTTTTTTCGACCATCACGATACGTACTTTGCGCACATAGGGGCTGGTCTTTGATCCAAGTAATTTCATGGGCAATAAGGAGTTACAGATGCTTTCATTCTAGCCACCAGCGCACCGGACATCAGTGCAGGCAAGACGCTGTGGTGTGCATCCTACAATCCGGCCATGAATTTCTCTGCAATCTCCGCTCTTTCACCGCTGGATGGCCGCTACGCTGGCAAGCTGGCCAAACTCCGTCCTGCCATGAGCGAGCAGGGTTACATGCAGCGCCGTGTCCAGGTTGAGGTCGCCTGGCTGATTGCCCTGAGTGACTGTGGCTTTGCCGAATTCAGGCCGCTGACACCGGGGGCGCGCACCTACCTGTTGGCGCTGGTCAAACATTTCAGTGAGGCAGACGCCGAGGCCATCAAAGCCATCGAGAAGGTAACGAACCATGATGTGAAGGCGGTTGAGTACTGGATCAAGTCGAGGTTTGAGGGTAGGCCCGAATTAATGGCTGCAGGCGAGTTTGTGCACTTTGCCTGCACCAGCGAGGACATCAACAACACCAGCCACGCACTGCAGCTCAAGACGGCGCGCGATCAGGTGCTGCTACCGGCACTGGACGCGGTCATCACCAAGCTGCGCGACATGGCGCATGCCTTTGCCGACGTTTCCATGCTGAGCCGCACCCATGGGCAGACCGCCAGCCCGACGACGGTCGGCAAGGAAATTGCCAACGTGGTGGTGCGCCTGCAGACAGCACGCAACAAGATCGCCGACATCAAGCTGCTGGCCAAAATGAATGGTGCTGTGGGCAATTACAACGCGCATCTGTCCGCATGGCCTGACTTTGACTGGGAAGCCTTCAGTCGCAAAGTGATAGAAAACCCGGAACCGCTGGGCTTGGGTCTGAGCTTCCAGCCCTACAGCATCCAGATTGAACCCCACGATTACATGGCCGAGTTGTTTGACGCGGTGGCACGCAGCAACACGATCCTGATCGACTGGTCGCGTGATGTCTGGGGCTATGTGTCGCTGGGCTACTTCAAACAGAAGCTGCGTGAAGGCGAGGTAGGCTCTTCCACGATGCCGCACAAGGTAAACCCGATTGATTTTGAAAATGCCGAAGGCAACCTCGGCCTGGCCAATGCCCTGCTCAGACACTTGAGCGAGAAGCTGCCGATCAGCCGCTGGCAGCGCGACCTTTCGGACAGCACGGTGTTGCGCAATATGGGCGTTGCGCTCGGCTATGCAGTGCTTGCCTACCAGTCAATGGCAACTGGCTTGGGAAAGCTGGAAATCAATGAAACTGCGATTGCCGCTGACCTCGATGACTCGTGGGAAGTTTTGGCCGAGCCAGTGCAAACCGTGATGCGTCGCTTCGGCTTGCCCAAGCCCTATGAGCAATTAAAGGAATTCACGCGTGGTGCACCGATGACGCGCGAATTGATGCAGGGCTTTATTGCACGGCTGGAACTACCGGCTGCGGAAAAACAGCGTCTGATGGAGATGACTCCAGGCAACTACACCGGCATGGCAGCCCAACTCGCCCGCCGGATCTGATGATGGCCCCCACGCTCGTCACTTCGTGTACTCCCTGCCCCCCGCGGGGGCTGATCCGGCTTGGGGCGGCCCGGCGCCGGATCTGATGGCCACAAAGTCAACCATCTTCAAAGCCAGTCTGCAGATTGCCGACATTGATCACTCCTACTACGCCGACCATGCGCTGACGCTGGCGCGCCACCCGAGCGAGACCGATGAGCGCATGATGCTGCGCCTGTGCGCCCTGGCACTGCAGGCGCACAAGCTTCAATCCATCTGCAGTGGTGACGGCACGCTTGCTTTTGGCGCAGGTCTGTCCGACCCGGACGAACCCGATGTCTGGCTGCGCGACTTCACCGGACTCACAAGGCTCTGGATTGAGGTCGGTCAGCCCGAAGACAAGCCGCTGCTCAAGGCCTGCGGCAAGGCCGACGAGGTGGTGCTGTACTGCTTCAACCACGCGGCTGAAATCTGGTGGCGCGGCATCGAAGGCAAGCTGTCACGGCCGCAGAATTTGAGCGTTTTTCGGCTGCCGACAAGCGCGGCCCAGGCGCTCATTCCGATGGCGCAGCGCAACATGCAGTTGCAGGCTACGATTCAGGAAGGGGCGCTGATGCTCAGCGACGGAAAGGTCCACGTCGACCTGGAGCCAGTGCGCTGGAAGTAGCTCTGCGGTGCTATCCTTGCAGCATGAAAACCATCGTCAAATGGCTGCTCAGCGCCGCCGCCCTGCTGGCTGTTGCCTACCTTTACAGCGGCGTTCAGATCAACAGTTACGGTTCCGCGCTGATTGCAGCCCTCGTGATCGGTCTGTTCAACATGGTTTTGCGGCCAGTGCTCGTTGTGCTGACACTGCCGGTTACCATCATTTCGCTGGGCCTGTTCCTGTTTGTCATCAACGCCCTGATGTTCTGGGCCGCTGCAGGGATGCTCGACGGCTTTCATGTCAGAGGATTTGGAGCTGCCCTGCTCGGTTCACTGATTTACTCGGCCTTTGGCATCCTGATTGATTCAGCGGTCGAGCGACTGTTCCTTCAAAAGTAGCTCAACCTGACGCTTGCGCGTATCGATGATCGACGACTCGATGTGGTCCTGCCCGGTGCTGCCAGCACCAGCTGATTCATTCTTGCGCATCAATTCCTGTGCCGCCTTGAATCTCTCCAGCGCCGCCGCGTAATCCAGCCGAGCCACCTGGGTCTCTGCATCGGCCCGAATGGAACGCAGGCTCTGGCCCTGTAACGCGTAAAGGCTCGACAGCGACTGCCAGGCCAGCGCGTCGTGTGTGTGTGAAAGAACCCAGATCTGAAGATCTTGCGCCACTTCATTGGCATGACTGACCTCACCGGCCTGGAGGCAGGCCTGCGCTCTCAGGAACAGTTGCGGCCGCTGCGGTGGCAGATCCGGGCTGGCAGCGACTTGATCGAGCAACGCCGCTGCGCGCTTGTTCTCGCCCGCGGCAAGCGCCACCTCAACGCCGAGCCAGTGTGACAGCAGCGTGGCGCGCGCATCGCCCTGCACCAGTGCCGCCAAGCGTCTGAGATATTGTGCCGCGCTGGAAAAATCACGCAATCGGCTGGCCGAAAGGGTGGCGCCGTACAGCACCTCAACCTGGCGCACTGGCGGCACGTTCGTCAGCGCATTGTCCAGCGCCTCCGACGCGATGGCGCGCAGAGCGTCCACACCGGGATTGGACAAAACTCGCGCGCGCGCCGTCATGATGGCGTGTTCCAGGGTGGGCGGTGCGCTGGGGGCGGTGCCCGCGCCCAAAGGCTGGCGTCCCTGCATGTCGGCAATCCGCTCCGTCGTCAATGGATGGCTGCGCAGATAAGGATACGCACCGTTGTCATTGAGCCGCGAGGCTTGCTGCAATTTTTCGAACATTGAGACAAAACCCTGCGCCGCAAAGCCGGCCTGCGTCATGACACCAAAACCAATGCGATCGGCTTCGCGTTCCATGTCACGCGAAAAGTTGAGTTGGTTTTGCGCCGCCACCGCCTGTCCACCGACGATCAATGCGCTACCGGCATCTGCACTCTTGCTGGCAGCCAATGCACCCAGAATCATGGCACCGATCATCCAGGGCGTCTGCTGAGTCTGTTTGGCCATGACACGCGAGATGTGGCGTTGCGTTACGTGACTCAGCTCATGCCCGAGCACCGATGCCAGTTCATCGCGGCTGCCAACCACCGCCAGCAACCCCAGATGAACACCAAGATATCCGCCCGGCAGCGCAAACGCATTGACCGTGCGGTCGCGCCCGAGCATGATCTCCCAGGCAAAGCGCTCACTCAGTTCACTGCTAAGGTCGCCACGCAAGCGCGCCGCCGCCAGCAAAGGCTGCCAGACGCCCTGCACATAGTCGACCAGCACCGGATCGTCAATGTAATCCGGGTCACGGTAGATTTCGCGCGCAATCCGGTCACCCAGTCTGCGCTCGACATTGCTGCTCATCTCGCTGCCATCCCCCAGCGTCGGCAACTGGTTGCTGTCGGCCGAACGCCCCTGCAGCGGCGTCAGCAGCGCGGCCGCCAGAATCAAAGCATGAATGGGGACGCGACCCATCGTGTCTATGGAGCTTTTCATGATCGTATGATGCGGGACTCATATAAACGCCGTGTAAATCTGGCACTGCCGGCACAACGCTCCAACTGTAACGAATTAACTCATGAGCTCACTTACCCATTTTGACGCCCAGGGTCAAGCCCACATGGTCGACGTCGCCGGCAAGGCCCACACCCTGCGCATTGGCATTGCGGGTGGCCGCATCGAGATGCTGCCTGCCACATTGGCCGTCATCGAGAGCGGCAGCGCCAAGAAAGGTGACGTGCTGGCAATTGCACGCATCGCTGGCATCATGGCGGCAAAGAAGACAAGCGAGTTGATCCCCTTGTGCCATCCCTTGGCATTGACACGCGTGGCGATTGAATTTGAAGTCTTGCAATCAGCCGGTAGCCCCCGCGCGGGCATTTCGTGCAGGGCCACGGTAGAAACCGTCGGGCCGACCGGCGTCGAAATGGAAGCACTGACAGCGGTCCAGGTAGCCCTGCTGACAATCTACGATATGTGCAAGGCCGTGGACCGCGACATGGTCATCACCGACGTGAAACTGCTGGAGAAGCACGGCGGCAAGTCGGGTAGTTTTGTGGCGGCTGGCTAGCGCTGCATCAGCCTGCCAGGATGCTGGCGCAACCAGGCTGCATGGCTGTCGGGAAAGGCTGCCTGATAGCGCGCCAGGTAATCATTGACTTCGTCCTGGCGCCCCAGCACAGAGGCGCTATCGATCAGCTTTTCCACGACACGTGCTTCAGGAGAAAAATGAAGCAGATCGGACGCCAGATCATGCAGATAGGCGGCATTTTCGGGCGTCACCTCTGCCATCGTGAGTTCAGCAAAACGCACCTGATCCTGGTACAGCCAGGAATCGCGAATTTTTTCCATTGTATTTTCGCGATAGGCTGCCGCTCTAAACTCACCGGCCAAGTAGATCTGGCTGACGCGGCGATAGTCCCAGGCAGCGTAGACCAGCACAACTGCCATCAGAACAGCCAGCAGACCTGGCAAGAGAGCCACCGTCGCTGATGGGTTGGGGGGGCGCTCCGGTGTGCGCCAAAGCAGCCAGATGCAGAGACCAGAGGCCATCTGGAAGGGCCCATACCAGAGTGGGTACTCCAGCATGCTGTGCAGGAGAATCAGCGCCAGTACGGCCCACGCCATTTGCCGCGTTGCATCGGTCTCACGCCACGGCCTGGCGCGCCACACCAGCCGGGCACCAAGCGCGCAAACCAGCAGCGAAAAGGGCACACCAAGTTCAACTGCCAGGTGCAGCGGCAGATTGTGCGCGTTGTCCAGAATGTCGCAGAAGCGTTCGCCCGGATAGAGGGTGATGAAATGCGCGTAATCGAGTTCACCCCAGCCCCAACCGAACCACGGCTTTTGAGCGATCAGGTGCAGCACGTTGGACCACAGCGTCAAGCGACTGGTGCAGTGGGCTGCGCCCTCATGCAAACGCCCGAGAATGCCACTGGTCTGTGAATCAAGACCGCCCAGAACGGGTAAGGCAAACGCCGCCAACGCGTACGCTATCACAGCGGCCAGCAAAATGGTCCAGCGAACAGTTGCGCGCCCATCTGCAACAGAGCGACCCCAAAGCCAGTTCATGATCAACAGCAAGGGCAACTGCAGCAAACCGGTGCGTGATGATGAGGCCGCATTGCCCAGGGCGAGCAGAACAGCCGCAAGCACAGCGACGAACGGCAGGTAAGACACCGCTGAGCCCGCCGCCGTAGTAGCACGCGGATCCGGTCGCCAGCGATCACCCCACCACAGCAGGGCAGCAAGGCCGATATTGGTCAGCGTTGCGAATTGATTGCGTTGGCGCAAGTTGGCGAAGGCTTCACCGACCTCGCTGCTATTGACCCATGGCGCGAATGCCCCGGCGACGCCAAAATACTGCAGCAACCCGATGGCAGCGCTGATCAGTGCTGCGCCCAGCCAGGCCGCAGCGGCAGCGCGCTCCAGTCGCACCGGCGCCACCCACGGCAGGAGCAGAACAAAACATCCCAGCGTCAGAAGCCACGGCACTACAACCGACGAGGGTCCGGGAGAAAACGGATTAAGCCACGGCAGTGCGATGAACAAGGAAACCGCAAAGGTGTGCACGAATCACTTTGACACGCTTTGCGCGCGATCAAAATTGAGGAACCAATGGTGGGCGCCAGGGGAAAGTCCTTCCAGAATCAGTCCGTGGCGCCATCGATCCACGGTGACAACCTTGGGTGCACCCGTTTCATCTGCGTCGCCGACGAGGCTCAACAGACTGCCGGCTTGCGGCAGGTTTACCAGCACCGTCACCGGTTGGCGCAAGGGCTCGCTACCGCTAACCGACACCGTGAGCAGGGGTGGAAAAACTTCCGTATCGAGCGTGACCCGTACGCGCTCACGTTCGCGCCACCAAGCTGCGACGCGACCCGCGGTGGCGGTCCACATGGACGCACTATTTGCCTTCATGTGCCTGGACACCTCGGCCCATTGCGTGTCGTTCAGCGTACTCTGACCTGAAAACCGGATAACACCCAGTCCAGCCATTTGCTGCCCTAAGGTGAATTCATCGGCAAAGTCACTCAAGGCAGTTGCAGTGTCACTGCGAGTCAGTGCATCGTCCGGTCCGCTCTGGGTACGCGGCAAATTCACCAGGATATTGGCAGATTTGGTACTCGTCACGAGGACAGGTAGTCTGGCTTGCGTTGAACCAGGATCGCCGACCTCATATGAGAATCCCCGCTCAATGAGCAGACCCTCCGTAACGGCGTCGTAGCTTTCCATTGGCGCTCGAAAACCTGGGGCAGGTCCGACCTCAATTCCAGCCTCCTTCACTGTTGCCGCCATCGTATCGAGCCGTTGACCCTGCGTATCAGATGACTGATCCTTGAAGGCAAAGAACTGGTCACCAAGATAGGCGATTTCATGACCACGCGACTGAAGATTCTTGAGGACAGGCGCCGAATTCTCAGCTTCATCAGCCAAAACAAAAAAGCTTGCACCGCCGCCGAGTTCCTCTGCCAGTTTGGCGTAACGCAATGCGCCTTCTTTCAACTCATCCGCAGCATCGACAGCCAACACCAGCGCGCTGCGAAATGGCCAGGGCCAAGACGCAGCATACGCATCGGGCTGGCGCGCCAGCCAGTTCAGTGCATCTCGCGCGATGGTATCCGTCGTAGCGCGGTCGGCAGTTGACCAGAGTCGTTCCGGATAGCCGAGCACAACTGAGCGCGACGCTTTGCCGTCGGCCATCATCCGCTCATCAAAGGCAATCACACTGCTTGGCTTGCCGGTTTGCACAGTACGCGACCAGTCCATGATTTCTGCAGCAGAGTGGGCCCCGCTCAGCCGCAGCGCAAACCACTCCCGAGCCCGCTCAACCCAGATCCGCAAACCTGCCGGCAAATGGTGCAGAACCGGATTGTCGCCGTGCGGCATGATAAAAGTGTCATCAACCGTGGTTTCCGTGTTGCCCACGACCCTGGTCTTGAGTGTCTGCTCCATGAAACCAAAGCCAAGCCACTGACCAGACTCGCCGCGCACGCCGGTCAGCCATGAAGCCAACACGCTGCCACCACGCTCCCTGAAATCAGCGATCGATCGCTTCTCCTTATCCGTCAGTGCGACAGCCGATGGCAGAAGCAATACATCCGCAAACGATGTCTTCAGGGCATCGGGACTGTCGACTCGTTCAAACCTCACATCGTTTCGCCGCAAGAAGTCTTCCCAGACAGCGATGCCATTTTCGTAGTCGATTCCCAACGCGGCAAGATAGCCCCGCGTCGTGGGCGAGGCGAAGAGCAGAACGAGTGGCTGTTTCGCTTTGGTCACGACGATCGCGTTGCCTGGTACTGACACTGCCGTGACTTCGACCGCACCCGCATCGGGCGCAGAGGATAGTGCCGCCGGCAAACTCAAGCTTGGTGCGGGCTGCGACACGTTCTGAATCGCAGCAGATTCCCCACTGGGCTTGCCAAACATTCCGGGCGGCAGAATCGACCCCAGGGGAGGATTTCCGCCACTGGTGACCGGTACGACCGGTGGGGCCACTTTGGCCAGTGGGACAACCACCGTCGGCACCTCTGGCTTCGGCGGGAGAGGTGCCAGTGGTACCGCACTGCGTACTACTTTCACCGCTGGAACCGTCAGCAAAATCGGCACATCAGAGTGCAGTGAATCCGCCGGAACGCTAATTGCAGTCGTCTTGCGTGTGGTTGGGGTCACGAGCGGACCCCTTGCCACATCCTTACCCAGGGCCGGCGCCGCTACACGCTCCCGAAAAGGCCAGCTTGAAGCGCAGCCCTGAAGCATGCTGGCAGCCAACAGGACGACGCCTGCACGTACCAGCAATCCGACAGGCAAAGCCCGCGCATAAAGAGTTGAAAACTGCACGATACTGTTCATGTCCTGTCAAAAAAACAAGCGCCTCAGACCACGCACCGACCTGGCCAAAAACGGCCGCCCTGCACTCGTCTGGATTGTAAGGTGATCAAGCAAACCGTCTCGAAGTTCCGGGAAAATACAGTCCTTTGCCGGTGGTGTATATGTTATAACCTCAGCCAGTCTGCACCTCTGATTGTTGCTCGATATTTGAGCCAGGAATAAGGTACTTCGTTCAGTTTTGGGATCGTTTTGTATACCAACAAGAGCTAATCGCTGTCATGCCGGACACCAACATCCCGCCATCACCTGTCCGACTGTGCATCTCCGGCCTGCCCAGTCTGACCGACAGCATGCTCAGTGGCGGCGTTTACGCACTGATCGCAGAGACTCCTCCGGCGCGTTTCCCGATCCTTGCCAGCAGCCTTGACGGCGCCTTGCGCCAGGGCTTGCGCTGCACCGTGATCCTGCCGTCTGAGACCGAGGCCGATGCGTTTGTGAAGCGGATTGACTCGTTCAAACAATTCGTCACTACGGACGCCATATCGGCTGGCACGCTGCAACTCTTCACCTTGCAGGACGATTTCGCAAAGAACATGTTTCGATTCGGCGCCGAAACTTTTGCACGCGACATGGATCACTTTCAGATTCCGGCCGACAGCTACCTGATATTTGATCGTGCTGACGAACTGTTCAGTCTGCATGACGTTTCATTGGCCATGGAGCAAATCGATATCCTCAAGCTCTGGTTCAATCAGCACAGGATCACGACACTTCTGATTTTTACCCGCTTGGTGAATTCCGGCGTAAGCACCTTGAACGCCATGATGGACAAGCTTACGGGGATCGTACGTATCGGAGGCGACCGCGCCGGACTTGAATTGACTTTTGATTACTGGCAGTCTCAGGAAGGGACGATCGCCGCCAAACATCACTCCTTGTCAATGCTCGAATCCGGCCTTTACAAGGTTTCAACCAGCGTTGCTTCCTCCTTGCGAAGTGAACCGGAGGAAGCAGTTGCCGATGGTGAAGCGCGGGTCTTTTACATGGACCCCGATCTGATCAGCCTTGCCAAGCAGATGCCCGGCTCCTGGCAAAACGTTGACACCCTGGTGGGCATGATGCACGCCACCCGGGATACGCCCAACGCCACGGTGATTCTGAGTTTTCGACACGATACCAACTTGCGCCAATTGGCCGAAGCAGTGCATACCCTGCGTTTGAATCTGGGTCGGCGGGCCCGTATCGTGGTACGTGAGAACGACGCGTCGCTACGTTACCAGAATGAGGCGCTGTTGTTGCGCCTGGGGGTCAACCTGATAGTGCATCGCGACTTGAGCGCCAGCCGTTTGCCGCTCCTGCTGGAGTCATTAAGCGGGCAAATTTTTGACCGCGATGTCGACATTGACTTTGAAGTCGCGCTAGCCAGCGTCATTCCTTCAGGTCTTCGCGGCTATCTCCCTCCTGCACGCTTTGCGCGCGAGGCCAGGACTATCGTCGAGCGCGGTGAGTCTCTCAATATTCCCTGCTCAATGGTCGTTGGCCGGCCCTCGACTGACGGGAGTGTCGCAGACATTCTTGCGCAGATCGACATGGCGCGCCCGGGTGACCTTGCCTCCAGCGATGGCGAGTCGTGTTACCTGTTTCTCAACGGCTGCCCCGAGTCAGTCCTTCTGAAGACGGTCGAGCGCGTGCTTGGACAGGCGTTGAATGTCGCTTTCGATCAATCAAGATTCGTCATTCGGCGTCTCGAATTGTTGACCGAACTTGCTGCCCTGGAGCGCGCTGCCGGCCTTAAAGACTTGCCAGATTATTCGAGTCAATTGGTCGCTGCGCCGCACCATCCTGAAGCGCTGCGCAGTCCCAAACAACCAGTGTTCGAAGAGCCGCCCGCGGTTCAAGACGTAGCCGTGCGTGTGGGAACACGACCACTACTGCCACCGGCCACCGACAAGGCAACTGAGCCGTTGGCGGTAGCGCCAGCAGCGCCTGTGGTGACGCGCCCGCTACTACCACCGGCCACCGACAAGGCAACTGAGCCGTTGGCGGTAGCGCCAGCAGCGCCTGTGGTGACGCGACCGCTACTACCACCGCCCACCAACAAGGC
>CAIYGK010000602.1 GCA_903925725.1 uncultured beta proteobacterium
ACAGCACTCGGGCGCACGATGAAACAATCAAAAGCAATTTCAATGTCCACTATTCCGGAGGGAAGGGGGCGAACCGGGCAGACGATCACATCGTTGCCTATCTTCAGTTTATGAATCGCCAGTCGCCCCAGCAGTTTCGAGCTCTGGTGACGGCTGATCGGGATGAAGCTGCGAAGGCGGAGGTGTGTGGCGCACTCATTGTTTCACCTTTGGAATTTGAGGTGATGATTTCATGAGGCAGGTGAAGTTGACCTTAATGTCGCTGCAACAGCCGGGGTATTGAATGGCCTTGTTGGATGACTTTCGTGGAAAGGAGCAGATCAGGCAACTCAATGCACAGTTGTCTGAAAAGGGTACGGAAATATCGAACCTTCAATCCAGACTTGCTGAAATGAGCCAGCAATACCGCGACAGTGACCAGGAGGTTGGTCGACTGGTCAAAGCCGTGGCTGACAAAGAGGCGGCGCTTGCTGCGCTGCGCGACAGTCTAGAGAAAGTCAATGTTGCGAATAGTCTATTGACTGGCAAATATGACTTGCTGAAACAGTCTGCGACTGAGCGCGAAACACTTGACGCTGCCCTTATCGCGGATCTGAACGTCAAACTTGCAGCGGTTGAGCCGGAAATATCAAAGAATAAGGCGGAGCGGGACAAAGCACTGGATGAGAATCGGCTGCTTCAGGCTACTTATGCGGACAAAGATAAGCAGTACCAAGAGCGTGAGGAAAAACTGGCTCAAAAGTCGGAGCAGCTTCAAAACGAGAGGCGGAAATTTCAGCAGCAGGCCAATGAGTTGTATACGCGGGAGCAACATTGGAAAAATGTTGTTGAACCGCAACTTCGCAGATATGAGGCGCATTGCACTCTTGATTTACGTGAGCAGCAATTGAATGCATTGGACGCGCAACTGGTAGTCCGAGGTCGCGACTTGACCGATCTTGAGGCAGATTTGATCCGACGGCAATGCACTGACGTCACGCTGAGCGCTCGCGAGGCAGAGATTGTCGAATGGGAGAAGCTGCTTTCCGACAAAGAAAACAATCTTCAAACTCTTGCGGAGATTCTGAACGCCAGACGACGGTCTATTGATGAAAAAGAAATCGACCTGCTTGCGGAGGCCCAGAGGCTATCTGCTTTGCAGGTGCGTGTTGATCGCCTTGATAAAGACGAGGAGGTGTTGCTAGAACGTGAGAAGAGGCTTGAGATCAAAAAATCAGTGCAGGCTGAGAATCACAAAATCAAGTTATCTGAAATCAAAGCCGACAGATCAGCGCTAAAGACGCTAAAGAATCAGCTCGACGCGGATGAGCGGGACATCAAACAACGAGAAGAAGACGTTAAGGGCGAAGAAACTCGACAGCTGAGGCTGAAGAACAAGAACTTTGAGCTAAAGAATGAAGTAAAGCGCCTGAGCGACCTTCTAGGAGTATGTGAGGAAGCACAGACGAAAGCATCCAGCGCCAGGGATACCCTTCAAGACGAAAATGCCACCTTGAAGACTAGGATTGCTGGGCTGGTCAAAGCTGCCGGACAGATTAAGGAAGCAACCAAACCCAAAGGATCATCTGAAGTTGAAATTGATGGGTACGACCCAGTAAAGCATGGCGGCGAAATCGCACCGCCACCACCGGCGTTTCGTTCTAACACACCATTGACCGCTCTTCACTATCACGTCGGTCTGAGTGGCATTGAGGATGAAGATGAACGACGGGACTTACTACGCAGCATCATCGTTTGTTCATTTCGGCAATTACCTAAAGTTGGCTCACCGGAATACATGCGACAGTGGGGAGAAGGTAAGAGCCCCCAGCGAGTGCGATGCATCGCGTATCACCTAAGTTGGAACATCGGGTTCCAGGGCGCTAAAGGCACTAATGAACTGGCTAGGCAGCATTGGCTCGACGATCTAAAGTGGCTCACCCGGTGCTACAAAGCGAAGATTCCCGCATCAAGGTGGCCCAGTGTGCCGAGGGCCTAAGGTGATGAATAAGCGCTACGTAAGTCAGGCAGATGGCCGTTATGTGCCAAAGGTGCCGTATTCTGACGAGCGCGAGCAACTGCGTGACCTGTTACGCTTTGGGGCTGATGTGGAAGTGCTGGCGCCGCCGGACTTGCGCAGTCAAATTAATAGGGCTTTACACGAGGCGGCGGGAAGGTATGTTTGATTCTTTCTTGCCTCGAATTTACGAGGTAACTGTTTTGGCTGAAATGGATGTTGATCAGAGGTCTAAGCTGGGATTCTCCTCGGGCGGGGTCCTTAGCTCGCGCTCGGTGATGCTGCCCGAGCTAAGCAACCTCATGGCCATTGCTCCTGCCGGCGCTGATACAACAGCGCTGCAGCGGTTGGTGGTCGATGAAGATGCGTTGCACAAACCTTCCGCTGCCAATAGAGTGAAGACCTTTTCATTTCTACGCAATTTGTATGGGTTGAATCCGCAACTTCCCATTTATCGGGAGTTCACTCGTCTTTGCCATTTATTTCCGGTCGACACCACAGTTTTGGCGGGTACCTTGGCATTTGCGCGTGAACCGGTCTTGCGAGCGTGTGCCGACATGGTTTTGGACACTGCCATTGGCAAACCGCTAGGTCGGGAAGACTTTGAAGCATGGGTGCGTGAATATGCCCCCGGCCGCTACTCACAGACGATGTATGTCAGTTTCAGCCACAACCTGTATGCCTCATTTTTCCAACTTGGGTATTTATCGGAAGCCGCTGGCAAGACGCGAATTCGCAAGCGCCGCGATGTGCGCCCAGTCTCTGTTGCTTACGCCGCATTCTTGGATTGGCTCACGGGGCTCAACGGCTTGTCGTTGCTCACCGGCGCATTTTCCAAGACCCTGGAGTTGCCAAAAGGCGATCACCTTAATCTTCTATCTGCAGCTGGCCAGCAAGGCCTCATGCGTGTTGCCCATGCCGGTGGTGTTCTGCAACTTGATTTTTTCACTTGGTTGCGACCTGGTGAAACCAGACTTTTACTGTAAAAGCAATTTATGAGCCACGCCCAAACCATTCTCGACAAATTGAAAGCCCATCTGGCCCTCCCTTGGCCAGCCAATGTTTCCGGGCAAGAGCGGGTGCTTATGGCGGTTTACCCGCCGGGTGAGGAGCGCCGTATTCGCAGGTTTATCGATAGCGGTGAATTCGCGGCCGAGATTCGCACCTTGCAACACGGCTGGTCTTCGATTGACCTCTCGACTGCTTTTTCCCAATGGTTAGCAGGGCACGAGAATGGTCAACGTCTGTTGCAAAGGCCATCCAGACTGTGGGATGACAAAGGCAACGTCAAGGGATTAGAGGAATACCTCGTCGAGCGTATTACCCAGGCGTCGGCAAACGATGACGCCAATACGGTTTTCGCATTGCTGGGCTGCGGTGGCCTCTTTGGTCTTTTCAGCGTGTCGCTACTCATTGGCAAAGTCTGCGAAAAAGTGCCTGGCCGCATCGTTGCCTTCTTTCCAGGCGAGCATGACGCAGAGCACAACAGTTACCGCCTACTCGGGGCAAAGGACGGCTGGGGCTACCTGGCTACCACCATCACAGCTTGATTCAAATCCATAAGAACTTAGACGAACAAAAGGGCTAAACCGTGAAAAACAGGGACGTTTTTGAAAAGAACATCGACACCTTCTCCTTGGAGAACCAAGGTGTCGCCAAGGTTGACGAGGCGATGGATGCCCAGCAGCAGCAAACGCTGCGGTTTGAACTTGACACATTTGTCTGCAAAGGCCACTACGAAGAAGGCCTCAAGCGCATTCTGGAAACCTATGTCGAGACCCTGGCCCGTGGCTCAGAGTCCCCAGCGGCATGGGTGTCGGGTTTCTTTGGAAGTGGCAAGTCGCACATGGTCAAAATGCTCCGCGCACTGTGGACCAACACACCGTTTGCCGACCAGCGCACACCACGAGACATTGCCCGGCTACCCCCGTCAGTGGCTGATGCCCTGAAAGAGCTGGACACCCTGGCGCGACAGAAGAAGACCCGCTTGTTGGCCGCTTCTGGCACCCTGAGCCAGGGCGACAGCGACAGCATTCGCAAAGCCGTGTTGGCCATTGTGTTCAAAGCCTGTGGCTTGCCAAGCAACTACAGCGAAGCGCGTGCTTTGATGTGGCTGCGTAGCGAAGGTATTGAAGCAACAGTGCGCCAAACACTTAGCAAGCAAGGCAAAGTGTTAGAGCGTACCCTGACGGATTTGACCGTTTCCACGCCTTTGCATGAGGCCATTCTGCTTGCAAAACCTGGCCTCGCGCGTGACAGCTTTGAACTGGGTGACCGCTTGGAGGCGCAGTTCACCGCAAAGGGGGACATCAGCCAGGACGACTTTTTGCGCGCATTCAAAGACGCCACCCAGCACGATGGTGCTCCCCCTATTTTTCTGCTGGTGCTGGACGAACTTCAGCAATATATCGCCGACAGCGCTGACCGTGCCATCCGTGTGCAAGAGGTGGTTGAAAGTCTAGCCAAGAGTATGGACGGCCGCGTTTTGGTGGTTGCCACAGGCCAAGCCGCTTTGGCGGACACGCCAAACCTATCCCGTCTGATGGGTCGATTCTCCATTCCCATTCTTCTCTCCACTTCCGACGTGGAAGAGGTCTTGCGTGAAACTGTGCTGAAAAAGAAGCCTTCCGCCGCCACTGCGTTGTCAGAGCTCTTTAGCCCCAACGGTTGCTTGGGCGAGGTGTCGTCCCACCTGCAGCGCAGCAGCTACGCGCACCGGCGCGAAGACGAACCCGTTCTCAGCGCCTCCTACCCGATTCTCCCCACGCGCCAGCGCTTGTGGGAGCGGGTATTGGGCAGCACCGACACCACCGGCACGGGGGTGCAATTGCGCTCTCAGCTTCGGCTGGCTTTTGAAGCCGTCAAAACAACAGCCAAGTCCGACTTGGGCGCCATCGTCGGTGGCGACTTCATTTACGACGAGATCCGCCAGCGCCTGCGGCAGTCCAACCAGATCAGCGCCGAAATTGCTGACGGCATAGAGGCACTGCAACGCGATGGCCACCACCTCAAAGCGCGCGTTCTCAAGGCCGTATTTTTGCTCAGCAGAGTGATCAGTAGTTCTGCAGCAGACACCGGCCTCAAAACTGACGCACAGTCTATTGCCGACCTGCTGGTTGACAACCTCAAGGCCGACAACTCCAGCTTGCGCGCCAACGTCAAAGTGGCCTTGGAAGAGTTGGTCGACACCCACCGCAAACTCATGCGCGTGGCCGGCGCGGCGGGGGGCATTGAAGAGTACCGTCTGCAAACCAAGGAGAGCGCAGAGTGGTTCTCATTTTGTGGCAATGAAGAAATTGGACTGCGCAGCGACCCCAATAGTTACGAGTCCAAATTGCGCGAAGAGATGTCTGCCTCAGCCACTGATTTGGTCCGAAAAATATCCATCCCACAGGGCTTGAGCAAACAAGTGCGCCGCTTGATCCTGCATACAGATCCAGTCACTTCGCCCAAAGAGCAAGACGGTCTCTTTGTGTGGCTGCGCTCTGACATAGATGGCACGCGTGCCAAGGAGGTTGAGCAAGACGCTGGGCGTGCAGGCCTGGGTTCATCCGTTACTTTCGTGCACGTAGGCTTGTCGAAGAAAGACGAACTCGTCAAAGCCCTGATTGCACGCGAAGCAGCCAAGCGCACGCTTGACCACTTCGGCCAGCCCAAAACCGCTGAAGGTCAGGAGGCCCGCAACGCCTTGGCCAAACAACAGTCCGGCGCTGAAGACCGTGTTGCCGAATTGTTGGCCGAAGCTATCGCCACCGCACAGGTATTCCAGGGTGGTGGGCAAGCAGTAGAAGACGGCGCAAGCTTGGAAGAGCGTTTGAAGAAGTCCGCCACCGACGGTGCCACCCGTTTGTTCCCCAAGTTTTCTCTGGCAGATGTGGCCGGCTGGCCCAAGGCCTTTGAAGAAGCCGCCAAAGGATTGGTCAACGCCCTGGAGCGCGTGGGCCATATGCAAGCGGCCGAGGCGCACCCCGGTGCGCTAGAAATTCTGGCCCACATTGGTGCTGGTTCCCAGCGCGGTGCAAAATTGAAGGAGCGTTTTACTGGCGCCCCCTACGGCTGGAGCAATGAAGCGGTTCTAGCACTGCTGGCAGTCCTGTTTGCCGCCGGTCAGCTCAAAGTCACCACCGCCAGTGGCCAACTTCTGACGCCTGGCAAGTTTTTGGAGCGTGACGCCAACCAATATGCCTTTGAGCGCGAAAACACCCCCTTGTCGGTGGCAGAAAAACGCGCCATCGCGCGCCTAACCAAATGCAAACCAGAAGAAGCCGAAATCGAAGCGCCCAAATACGTGGCCGGGCTGAAAGACGCCTTTGCTTTGGTGTCAGGTGCAGCCCCGCGACCCGCCGGCACACTGCCCACCCTGCTCGACACATTGGACAAATTGAGTGGCAAAGACCTGGTGAAACGCCTTGCCCAAGACGAAGCGGCGGTTAAGCAGCTCAGCGATGACATCGAGGCACAAGTCGCTGCCGCTAAAGATCGCGAACCCCGTTGGACATCGCTAGGCACCTTGGTCACCTTCCTTGGCGCAGATGCTGGAGGCGAACTTGAGGCAGCGGCCATCCGCGCAGAGCGCCAATCCATCTTGGACGGCAGACTTTTGTTGTCCCAGCCAGACCCGGTGCCACCGCTTATCAGCCGCGCGTCCGATCTGCTGCGCAATGCGCTCAACCAGTCTTACGCCACCTATGCCCAGCAGTTTACGCAAGGCGTTCAGTCGCTTCAGGCACAGGCCGATTGGGCGCGTTTGAAGCCCGTAGACCAAACCGTCATCCTCCTGAGCATTGGTTTAGACACCGCTGAGGCCGCTCCCGCAGTGGGCACCTTGCAGGAGCTTCTGCAGTCCCTGGCCCACTGCACTCCCCAGCGCTGGGCAGAGCGCACGCAAGCGGTAGCAGGCAAGTTGCAGCAGGCCGCCGCCGCCTGCGCGAAGAAGCTGGAGCCCACCGTGCAGCCGTATTCAGCTCCTACACGCATGGTCCGCAGCGAGGCTGAGCTTGAAGTCTGGCTGGATGAAGTTCGGCAGGCGGTTAAGACCAAACTCAAGTCCGGCCCAGTGCAGTTCTAGGCGTAAAGGGTAGGTCATGAATATTCTTCTGGACGTCAATGCCTTGGTCCCGGCCATTTTGGGTGCGCTCCTGGGCGGGCTGCTCAGCTGGGTAGTCGTAACCAAGTCCGCCCTGCGCACCGCAGCCGAGCAAAACGCTGCTCACCTTGCAGCGTTGGATGCTGAACGTGAGAAGCTCAACCAGAGACATGCCGACCAACTCCGCGCGCTTGACCTTCGGCACGAAGATCAACTCAAAAAAGTGGAATCGCCACTTACCGTCACAGTGCATCCATTTGTAGATGCGGCAGAAGACAAAGGCATGTTCAAGAAGAGCACTACGCTGGAGGTCGGCTACAAATACCAGCTCATGGTACAGGGCATACCGTGCATGGAACCGCACCGGGTTGTGGTGGAGACTCAGACCAAAGTGGAGCTAGACGACCAGGCTATCAAAGCATTCAGCGAAAAGGCCCTGGCACTTGCCGAGGCTGCGGCCCAAATTAAAAGTGGGGGTGCCGGGGCACTAATCTCGGTGGCCAAGACCGTGGTGTTAGGGCGCAAGTAATTACGTGTCAATCAGGGACCCAATAATGAAAACAGCACTTCCCCGCGAACATCGCCGCATCCTGGAGAGCACCGTCGCCCAGGCTCGCACCCAGGCCGAAGATGGCGCTGCCAAAGCACTTAATGCCCTGGCCGTGGGCGCCAAAGATGCCCCCAGCCACGTCAATAATCTGCAAAAGAAGCTACGCGTGCAACTGCGTGCCCATGGCCGTGCGCTGGGCGATGCTGCGGCTGCCGACGGCACTCAGGCCACTGCCCATTTGGTCACCGAGATTGCCTACGAGCACTGGCACCGCATGCTGTTTGCGCGCTTTCTGGCCGAGAGCAATTTGTTGATGCACCCCGACGGTTACCCGGTGAGCCTGGCCGATTGCAAAGAAGACGCGGCCACCATGAAGCCTCCGGCCCGCAGCGAATGGGAAGTGGCCGGGCGCTATGCCAGCGCCATGCTACCTAACGTGTTCCGTGTCGATAGCCCTGTGCTGGCCCTGGAGTTGCCGCTGGAAACTGAGCAGGCACTGGAAGCCCTGCTGGCCAAACTTCCTGACACTGTGTTTAAGGCCGACGACAGCCTGGGCTGGAGCTACCAGTTCTGGCAAGCGCAAAAGAAAGAAGACGTGCAGCGGCAAATGAAACAGGCCGGCACCAAGGTGGGCGCGGACGAGCTTCCCGCCGTCACCCAGCTCTTTACCGAGCAATACATGGTGGCCTTTCAGCTAGAAAACGCCCTGGGTGCCTGGATGCACAGCCGCCACCCCCGCACGGCAGTGCCGGTAGACATGCCGTACTTTCGCAAAATGGCAGATGGCACCCCCGCAGCATGCACATTTCCCGCCTGGCCCGACAGTCTGGCCACCTTCACGCTGTTAGACCCCTGCCTGGGTTCAGGTCACTTTTTGGTGTCGGCATTCCATTACCTGGTGCCGCTGCGCTGTGCTACCGAAAAGCTGAGTGTGCGCGATGCGGTGGACCGTGTGCTGGCAGACAACTTGTATGGCCTTGAGCTGGACGCCCGCTGCGTGGAAATTGCCGCCTTTGCGCTGGCCCTGGCGGCCTGGCGTTACCCGGACGAGAAGGGCAACGCCTTGGGCTACCGAGCGTTGCCGCGCCTGAACATTGCTTGTGTAGGGGTAGCACCGCGCAGCAAAAAGGTGGATTGGCTCAAGTTGGCTGATGGCGACCCCCGCTTGGAAGATGGCATGGCCGCGCTGTACGACCTGTTCCAAAAAGCGCCCGAACTGGGCAGCCTGATCGACCCGAAGGCCGCTACACAAGGCGACCTGATTAGCGCGCAATGGGACGAACTCGCCGCAAAGTTGGACCTGGCGCTGGCCGCCAAAGATACTGTCGAAGCGCAAGACTCGGAGGTAGTCTCTGCCGCTCTGGAGGCCCGCGTTACTGCACGTGGAATGGTGCACGCCTCGCGCATCCTCACCCGGCGATACCACTTGGTGATGACCAACCCTCCGTATTTGGGAGTAGGGCAGCATGGGCCGGTAATGAAAGACTTTTGCGACGAGCACTACAAGACTGCCAAGAGCGATTTGGCGAATGTGTTTCTGGATCGTTGCCTAAAGCTCTGTGTGTCGGGTGGCGTGGTTTCTTTTGTAATGCCACAGAACTGGCTGTTTCTGGGCAGCTATCAGAAGCAGCGCGAGCATTTATTGCGATACTCAACGTGGAATCTGTTGGCGCGCTTGGGTGAAAACGGCTTTGATAGCTCTGACGCAGCTGGGGCGTTTATTATCCTGTTGACGTTGACTCATGCAAAGCCTGCTGCGGATCACCACCTTCGTGGACTGGATGTAAGCGCGCCAAAGTCGCCGGGTGAGAAAGCGGTGGTACTTTTAGAAGGTGATTTGGTGGATGTGAGTCAGTCGGAGCAGTTAACAAATCCGGATGCCCGAGTGGTTTTGGAAAAACTGTCAAACCTTGCATTGCTTGAGAGTTTCAGTGACGCCTATATTGGTCAGCGAACTGGGGATGGTCCCCGATTCATATGTTGCTTTTGGGAATTGAGTTCGATCAAAGATGCCGGGTGGGTGTATTTTGGAACGACGGTTGATAACACCGCAACTTTCGATGGTTGCTACCAGGTGATGTTGTGGGAGTCTGGGACTGGAATTTTGGCGAAATACCAAGCCGAATTAGCTGAGTTTGCGTACGCCAGTGGCGGTTGGAAGCAAGGATGGCAAGCTTGGAACAAGTTTGGCGTTCGAGTTTCACAAATGCGCACTTTGCCAGTGACATTACATACTGGCTGCCATTTCGACAATAACAGTGCGGTTGTAGTACCGAAAGATGCCGCAAACCTCCCTGCGATTTGGTGCTACTGTTCATCGCCAGACTTCAATCTAGACGTTCGTCGCATAGATCAAAAGGTCAACGTTACCAACGCCACACTTGTTAAAGTCCCATTTGACCTCGCACATTGGCAGCAAGTCGCCGCTGAACGCTACCCCAACGGCCTGCCCAAACCCTATTCCGATGACCCCACGCAGTGGATTTTCCACGGCCACCCGCAGCCTGCCACCGACCCGCTGCAAGTAGCAGTCGCCCGTCTGCTGGGCTACCGCTGGCCCGCAGAGTCCGATGCCGCGATGGAACTGTCAAGCGAGGCCCGTACCTGGATAGCCCGTTGCAAAGACCTGGACAGCCTGGTGGATGACGATGGCATCCTCTGCCTGCCAGCAGTACGCGGTGAGGCGGCGGCGGTGGACCGGCTGCGCAGTATGCTTATCAGCGCGTTCGGCGCAGACTGGACGGCGGCCAGCGAGGCAAAGATCTTAAAGGACGCGGGTTGCGAAGGACTGCCACTTGCGCAATGGTTGCGTGACAAGTTCTTTGAGCAGCATGTGGCCCGCTTCCAAAAGCGCCCCTTCATCTGGCATGTGTGGGACGGCCATAAAGACGGGTTCTCTGCGCTGCTGAACTACCACACGCTCACCCGAGCCAAGCTGCAAACCCTGATTCACACCTACCTGGGCGACTGGATCACCCAGCAGCGCCGCACTGTGGATACCGGTGGCGCCCAAGCGGGCGAGGCCACGCTCAAGCTGGCCAAGGCCGAGGCGCTGAAGGTTCAGCTTGAAGCCATTGCCCAAGGCGAAAAGCCCTTCGACATTTTTGTGCGCTGGAAGCATCCGGCCCAGCTGCCCATAGGCTGGGAGCCCGGCCTGAACGACGGCGTGCGCATGAACATTCGCCCCTTTGTAGAAGCCGGTGTTCTGCGCATCCCCCGCGCCAAACTGGGCATCAAGTGGGAGAGCGACCGTGGCAAAGACGTGGCCAGCGCGCCCTGGTTCAAGCTGGGGCCAACCTACGGCGAGCCAGAGGGCACCCGCATCAATGACCACCATTTGAGCTTGGCCCAGAAGCAGGCTGCGCGGGAGAAGGCCGCTACCGGACGCGCCAAATGAAGACCTTTTGCGCGGTTGATGATGATGCATTAATTGGCCTGATTGCATCGGCCCAAAAGCGAATTGTGTTCGTAGCCCCTGGGCTCACACTGGCTGTTGCCGAGGTGCTGGGCAACCGTTTCCACGAACTGGATGGTGCTTTAGACATTACCGTCGTGCTGGATTCGGATGAGGATGTGTGCCGCATTGGCTACGGCGAGGTGGCAGCACTTCAGGCCTTGCACAAACTGGCCCAAGAGCATGGCTTTTGGCTTAAGTCGCAGCCAGGGCTTCGCGTGGGTGTGCTGCTGGCAGACGAGCAGACCCTGGTCTGGTCGCCCACGCCCTGTTCCGTAGAAGCACCGCCGTCATCGCAGCCGTGGCCTGCTGGTGGACAAGCGGGGCTGCTGGATGAGCCAGCGCCTCTGGCCCCGAACGGTTTACTCTTGGGTGCCAACCCCGGTGCACAATTGGCGAAAGCGATTGCAGCGGAAGGCACTGCGACGGGCCCTGGCGATGCGGAAATCGGCCAGAGCGCCATTACGCCGGAGCAAGTGGCCGAGACAGTGGAAGCACATGCAAAGAATCCACCCATTCCCGTCGACCTGGCGCGGGTGACGCGGGTTTTTAGCAGCAAGTTGCAGTTTGTTGAGCTGAAGGTGACCAAGGCCAAGCTGTCGCAATCGCAGCTCAGTGTGTCCAATCGGCTACTCAATGCAGATGTAAAGGGAGAGTTGGAGGGATTGATTGAGTCCAAGTTGCATGCCTTTGCCGAGCTTCGCGATGAAGAGATTGCGGTGCAAGCCTTTGTGAATGGTGTCGCTGCGATGGATACCAAGGGCAAACCGCTACAAGAAAAGGTGAGTGAAGCCAGCCTAGAGCGACAACGCAGAGATCTGGAAAAGCGCTTTTTTACCGATATCCCTGGGTTTGGGCGGT
>CAIYGK010000603.1 GCA_903925725.1 uncultured beta proteobacterium
GTCCCGTCCCGCTCCACCTTGACATTGCGCAGGTGACCAAAGTGGATGCGGCCCTGGCTGCCGAATTCGCGCACCAAGGCTTCAACGTTGTTGCACAAATCAGCGCCGAGCGAACCCGAACACAGGGTCAAGCCGTTGGCGGTTGAGTCTACCAAGTTGACCAAGCGCTGCAAGTCTTCACGGTTCTTGACGATGCGCGGCAAGCCAAAAATGGGGCGCGGCGGGTCGTCCGGGTGCATGGCCATCTTGATACCCGCTTCTTCAGCCACCGGGATGATGGCCTTCAGGAAGTAGCCGAGGTTGGCCCAAAGGGCCTCCTCATCCACCGATTTGTACTCAGCCAGCAGACTCTTGAGTTGTTCCGGTTGGTAGCTGGCGTCCCAGCCGGGCAGGGCGATGCCCTTCTCCGGGTCAATCCTGGCAACCGCCTTGGCGTCGAACGCCAGCGTAAAAGAGCCGTCAGGCAGTTCCCTGGCCATTTCGGTGCGGGTCCAGTCAAATACCGGCATAAAGTTGTAGCAGATTACTTTCACACCCACTTCCGCGCAATGGCGGATGTTCTGCTGGAAGTTGGCGATCAGGCGGTCCCTTGTGGGCTTGCCCAGCTTGATGTCTTCGTGGGTCGGCACACTTTCAACCACCTCAAACTTCAGCCCTGCGCCTTCTATGCGCGCACTCAGGGCTTGCAGCTTGTCCAGGGGCCAGACCTCACCCACCGGCACGTCGTAAATGGCGGAAACAATGCCATACAGGCCGGGGATCTGGCGGATGTATTCGAGCTTGACGGGGTCAGACTCTCCATACCAGCGAAAGGTCATTTTCAAGGCGCTGCTCCAAAGGCGTGTGATTTCAATGTATCACGAAGCCGTTGCGGCGAATTGGTGACCTACAATTGTTCGCGGACGGTCCTCATCCATGGTGAATCCTGACTGTTGCAGCAGATTCAAACAAACCGATGAATCAGGCACAGAATCAAACACAGCTCATCGCACTCGACTGGGGCACATCGTCGTTGCGGGCTTATCGCCTCGGTGCTGCGGGTCAGGTGTTGGAGTTGCGCTCATTGCCATGGGGCGTGATGAAGCTGCCTCAGGTCGTGCTACGCAAGAATTTCGAAGTCGACGAAACAGCGCCCTTTGAACTTGCTTTTGAAGAGGCTTGCGGCGACTGGATCCGCGGCGCACCGCACGCCCCTGTGATCGCAGCCGGGATGGTCGGCAGCCGCCAGGGCTGGCGCGAAGCGCCTTATCTGTCGTTGCCGATTGCGGTCGATCAGATCGGAAGCACGCTGAGCACAGTGCATTCCAGAGGCGGCCAGACCGTGCATATCGTCCCCGGCCTGATCGAGAACTCGGCGCTGCCAAATGTCATGCGTGGCGAAGAAACCCAGGTGATCGGCGCGCTCAGCATGCTCGATGCTGGCAACACTCCGTCCGAAATCCTGATCGTTTTGCCTGGCAGTCATTCCAAATGGGTACAGGTACGGCTACAGCATCGTGAAGTGCAAAGCCACATCGAGCATTTCCACACCTTCATGACGGGCGAAGTCTACGCCGCCCTATGCGATCACACCATTTTGGGACGCAGCATGCAAACCAGCGATGTCAACGGTGACGATCATGCTGCGTTTGATCGCGGCGTTCTGGTAGCTCAAACCCCGGCCGGACGTGCCGGGGTCCTGTCGACCATCTTCAGCACACGCACACTGGGCCTGACGGGCGTACTCGATGGCGCAGACCAGCGTGAATATCTTTCGGGGCTGCTGATCGGCCATGAGATCGCGGCATTGCAGGCCTTGCTGGCGGAGCAAGCGCATCAGCCTTCGCGCGTCATCCTGGTCGGTGATGCAGCACTGTGTGGCCGTTACACGCGTGCCCTGAGAGCCTATGGGCTTGATCAGGTCGAAGTAGCCGCGCAGGCGACCGAACGCGGCCTGTGGCAACTGGCCAAGGCGGCCGGTCTGCTGGGCCCCCTCCATCGCTGACTGGATCATCACGTGCTTAAAGACGCAATGCAACACTGTGGGCTGATCGCCATTCTGCGGGGAATCCGGCCGGATGAAGTCGCCACCATGGGCATAATGCTGTACCAGGCCGGCTTCAGAGTGATCGAAGTGCCTTTGAACTCCCCGCAGCCATTTGAAAGCATACGCATATTGCGAGCCACGCTGGCCGCAGATTGTGTGGTCGGCGCCGGCACTGTACTGTCAATACAGCAGGTTGCAGAGGTGAAAAAGGCTGGAGGCGAAGTCATCGTGATGCCGCACAGCGACGGCAAAGTGATCGCTGCCGCCAAGCAGGCTGCAATGGCCTGCGCTGCCGGCGTGGCGACCCTGACTGAAGCGTTTGCCGCGCTGGCTGCAGGCGCTGATGTACTGAAAGTGTTTCCTGCCGAGCAACTCGGCCCGAACGTGGTCAAAGCATGGCTCGCGGTCGTTGCGGGTGAGGTGGCATTGATTCCTGTGGGTGGAATCACGCCGGCCAATATGGCGCCCTTTGTCGCCGCTGGCGCATCCGGTTTTGGCCTGGGCTCAGCGCTCTACAAGCCGGGTCTGAGCGCCACGCAGGTCGGCCAGAATGCCAACGAATTCATCGCCGCATGGCGCGCCACGCAACAGCAGAAATCAACCATATGAAGATCACCAAACTTACTACTTACATCGTGCCCCCGCGCTGGTGTTTTCTGAAAATTGAAACCGATGAAGGTGTGTTTGGTTGGGGCGAGCCGGTCGTTGAGGGCCGGGCGCACAGCGTTGCGGCTGCCGTTGAAGAGTTATCCGACTATCTGATCGGCAAGGACCCGCGCCATATCGAAGACCACTGGACCGTGCTGTACCGCGGCGGCTTCTATCGTGGCGGTGCCATCCACATGAGCGCGCTTGCCGGTATCGATCAGGCGCTGTGGGATATCAAGGGCAAAGCACTCGGCGTGTCAGTAAGCCAGCTGCTGGGTGGCCCGGTGCGCAACAGTATCCGCGTCTACTCCTGGATTGGCGGCGACCGGCCGGCCGTTGTCGCCGCCGCTGCCAAAGATGCTGTAGCGCGCGGGTTTACAGCGGTCAAGATGAACGGAACAGAAGAACTGCAGTTCGTCGATTCGTTTGAAAAGGTTGAAGCTGCACTGGCCAATGTGGCGGCGGTGCGCAATGCAGTCGGTCCCCACATCGGCATTGGCGTCGATTTTCACGGCCGTGTCCACAAGCCGATGGCCAAAGTCCTGATCAAGGAACTCGATCCCTACAAACTGATGTTCATCGAAGAGCCGGTGCTCAGCGAAAACTACGAGGCACTCAAGGAACTGGCGCCCTTGACCAGCACGCCGATCGCTCTGGGCGAGCGACTATATTCGCGTTGGGACTTCAAACGAATTCTCAGCGGCGGTTATGTCGACATCATCCAGCCCGATGTCTCTCATGCCGGCGGTATCACCGAAACCCGCAAGATCGCCACCATGGCCGAAGCCTACGACGTCGCCCTTGCGCTGCACTGCCCGCTCGGCCCGATAGCACTGGCCGCTTGTCTGCAGGTCGATGCCGTGTCGTACAACGCCTTCATTCAGGAGCAAAGCCTGGGGATCCACTACAACCAGAGCAATGATTTGTTGGACTATCTGACACAGCCGGAAGTCTTTGCCTACGACCAA
>CAIYGK010000604.1 GCA_903925725.1 uncultured beta proteobacterium
ACCGTCGGCACGGTGACCGAGATCCACGACTACCTGCGGCTGCTGTTTGCGCGTGCCGGCACACCGTTTTGCCCGGAGCACAACTTGCCGCTGCAGGCGCAGACCGTGAGCCAGATGGTGGACGCCGTGCTGGCGCTGCCGACCGACACCCGGCTGATGATTCTGGCGCCGCTGGCGCGCGAGAAGAAAGGCGAGTTTCTGGACGTCTTTGCCGACATGCAGGCGCAGGGCTATGTGCGTTTTCGCATCAACGGACAGGCTTTCGAATTCGATGCTCTGCCGCAGCTCAAGAAGACCGAGAAGCACGACATCGACGTGGTGATTGACCGCGTCAAGGTGCGCCCTGACCTGAAGCAGCGCCTGGCGGAAAGTTTCGAAGCGGCACTGCGCCTGGCCGGCGGCCGCGCCATTGCGCTGGAGATGGACACGCAGCAGGAGCACCTGTTCAACGCCAAGTTCTCCTGCCCGGTGTGCAGTTACTCCATCACCGAGTTGGAGCCACGCCTTTTTTCCTTTAACTCTCCCATGGGCGCCTGCCCGAGCTGCGACGGCTTGGGAGCACAGGATTTTTTTGACCCGGGCCGGGTAGTGGCCTTCCCGTCCCTGAGTCTGGCCAGCGGCGCCATCAAGGCCTGGGACCGGCGCAACGGATACTACTTTGCCCTGCTGGAGAGTCTGGCCAGGCACTACAAGTTCGACATCGAACAGCCGTTCGAAAAGCTGAGCCCGCAAATCCAGCACGCCGTGCTGCACGGCTCGGGTGAAGAAGAGATCAAGTTCAGCTACGTCATGGATTCCGGCAACTTTGTCGGCAAGAAGATCAACAAGAAGCATCCGTTTGAAGGCGTGATTCCGAACATGGAGCGACGCTACCGCGAGACCGACTCGGTGGTGGTGCGCGAAGACCTGGCGCGTTACCGCAGCACTCAGCCCTGTACCGATTGCGGCGGCAGCCGGCTGCGCCAGGAGGCGCGTCACGTCAAGATTGGCGACGGCGAGCAGGCGCACGCCATCTATGAAGTCAGTCACCTGACACTGCGTGAAAGCCTGGCCTACTTCAACTCGCTGCAGATGACTGGCGCCAAGGGCGAGATTGCGGGCAAGGTGGTACGCGAGATCGGCCTGCGCCTGAAGTTTCTCAATGACGTTGGCCTCAATTACCTGAGCCTGGACCGCAGCGCCGAGACCCTGAGCGGCGGCGAGTCGCAGCGCATTCGCCTGGCCTCGCAGATCGGCTCCGGCCTGACCGGCGTCATGTATGTGCTCGACGAGCCCAGCATCGGCCTGCACCAGCGCGACAACGAGCGCCTGATCGACACCCTGAAGCACCTGCGCGACATCGGAAACTCGGTGCTGGTGGTGGAGCACGACGAGGACATGATGCGCGCTGCTGACCATGTGATCGACATGGGCCTGGGTGCCGGCATTCATGGCGGCCGTGTGATTGCGCAGGGCACGTTTGAAGACGTCAAGGCCAATCCCGACTCACTGACCGGCAAGTATCTGGCGCAGGTGCTGAAAATTGAAGTTCCCAAGCACCGCACCGCATGGCTGCCGGTCGCCACCAAAGCGGCGCCGGAGAAGAAGCAGAATTCGAAGGCACCGGCCAGCAAGGCCGCACTCGCCTGGGCCACTCGTCAAGCGGAACACCTGGCCACACAGGGCGACCTGCAGGCGATCCGGGTCATCAACGCCAACGGCAACAACCTGCGCGGGGTCAGCGTGGAGTTTCCGGTGGGCCTCTTCACCTGCGTCACCGGCGTCTCGGGCTCCGGCAAATCCACCCTGGTCAACGACACGCTGTACAAGGCGGTGGCGCGCTCGCTCTACCGTGCCCACGATGAGCCAGCGACGCACGAAGCCATCGAGGGCATAGAGCATTTCGACAAAGTCATCAACGTGGACCAGTCACCCATCGGACGCACACCGCGCTCCAACCCGGCCACCTATACCGGGCTGTTCACACCGATCCGCGAACTCATGGCCGAAGTGCCGGTGGCGCGCGAGCGCGGCTACGGCGCCGGGCGCTTTTCCTTCAACGTGGCCGGCGGTCGCTGCGAGGCCTGCCAGGGCGACGGCATGGTCAAGGTCGAGATGCACTTTCTACCCGACGTCTACGTGCCCTGCGACGTCTGCGCCGGCAAGCGCTACAACCGGGAAACGCTGGAGGTGCTTTACAAGGGCAAGAACATCGCGCAGATCCTGGACCTGACGGTGGAAGCGGCTCATGAGTTCTTCAAGGCACAACCGACCATTGCGCGCAAGCTGCACACCCTGCTTGATGTGGGCCTGTCCTACATCCGCCTCGGTCAGGCCGCCACCACACTGTCTGGCGGCGAGGCGCAACGCGTCAAGCTGGCGCTGGAGCTGAGCAAGCGCGACACCGGCCGCACGCTGTACATCCTGGACGAGCCCACCACGGGCCTGCACTTCGCCGACATCCAGCTGCTGCTGA
>CAIYGK010000605.1 GCA_903925725.1 uncultured beta proteobacterium
CTTGTTCTGGATGGTGCCAGCGGATCAAGGCTTCGGCACCGACCACCTGGGTGCTGCGCAGGTTCACCTGTGGCTGGTACTGCAACAAAAATTCACCCTCGAGCAGGGCGCGCGCGATGTCCTCCCGGCTGGCATGACGCGCACGCACGCTGCGGTCTTGCGCTGCATCAAAGAAGTGGAAGCGGTTCTTGCCGGCCAGTTTGGCCTGGTACATGGCCTGATCATCCTGACGCATCAATTGGTCTGCATCGATGTCCTGCGCCTGCGGAAAATAAGTCACGCCCAGGCTGGCTGAAACCTGCAGCGTGACGCCGCCAAATTGCACTGACTGCGAGGCGGCAGCCAGCAGGCGGTTGAGCATGGGTGCGCTGCTGGAGATGTCGGCCAGGTCCAGCAGCACGGCAACAAATTCGTCGCCACCAATGCGCGCCAGCGTGTCGCCGTCGCGCAGCGCGAGCTTCATGCGGTCGGCCACCGTGACCAGCAGGAAGTCACCGGCGTCGTGGCCGTGGCCGTCGTTGACGGCCTTGAAGCCGTCCAGATCGAGAAACACCACCGCCAGTTGTTGCCCGCGGCGCTGGGTTTGCGTCATGGCCTGGCTCATGCGGTCGGCCAGCAGGGCGCGGTTCGGCAGCTTGGTCAGGGTGTCGTAGTGGGCAATGCGCTCGAGTTCCTGCTGTTGACTCTTGGCCACCGTGATGTCGGCCGACAGCGCAATGTAATGTTGTACCTTGCCCAGCGCGTCGCGCACGGCGCTGATGTTCTGGGTGGCGGCATAGACCTCACCATTCTTGCGCCGGTTCCAGATTTCGCCGTGCCAGTTGCCGTGTTCGTTCAACTGCTGCCACATGGCCTGGAAGAAGTCCTTGCCCTGCAGGCCCGAATTGAGCAGGCGTGGGTTCTTGCCCAGTACCTCGGCGCGGCTGTACCCGGTAATGCTGCTGAAGGCAGCGTTGACATCGATGATGCGGCTGTCGGGGTCGGTGATGACGATGGCTTCCATCGCATGCCTGAAAACACTGGCGGAGAGTTGCAGGTTTTCTTCGGCCTCCTTGCGCAGGCTGATGTCAGCGTGGGTGCCAATCATGCGCATGGGCGTGCCGTCGGGGCCACGACTCACGATCATGCCGCGGCTCAGAATCCATTTGTAGCGCTCGTCCTTGCAGCGCAGACGAAACTCGGCCTCGTAAACTTCTGACTGGCCATCCAGATAAGCCTGGTCGCGGCGTACCACTTCGGCGCGGTCGTCCGGATGGATGCGCTCCAACCATTCGTGTTCGGCCGGCAATGCGTCATGCTCCGCGTAGCCCAGCATGGATTTCCAACGTGGGCTGTAGCTCGATTTGCCGGTCTGGAAATTTTTGTCCCAGACGCCCTCGGCGCCGCCCTCCAGGGCAAATTTCCAGCGGAATTCGTTCTCCTGCACGGATTTGCTCTGTTGTTCGAGTTCTTCCATCAGCGCACTCTTTTCGTCCAGCAAGTGCGCCAGCTTGATGTTGGCACGGCGCTCCAGCGCGACATCACGCTCAATCTCGTTGGCACTTTCCTGCAATTGGCGGCGCTCCCTGTGCATGCTGCGCAAGCGCATTGCCAGCGCTGCCTGCGTGCTCAAGGTAACAAGCAGCAGTGTCCATTGCTGCAGGAACAGCAGGTGTTCAAACAGCCCGCCCGGCATCAGGCCGAGCATGAACAGCGCGGTGCCCAGACCCGCCAGCAGCGTCAAGGCACTGCCCAGCAGCAGGTAAGGTGATTCGTGTCGCCCTTCACGCCATAGCTTGACGGAGAGGAACAGAACCAGCAGTGTGGCCAGACCGGCATAGGCCATGGAAAGGCGCGCCGCCTCGGTGAA
>CAIYGK010000606.1 GCA_903925725.1 uncultured beta proteobacterium
ACACCGGTCATTGCCTTGGTGCGAGCTGATTTCACGATGAATCTCAACAGTTATGAAGTCGCGGATGTGTTTGAAGTGCCGCTTGAATTTCTAATGGATCCCGCACACCACCAGCGCCACGCATTCGAGTGGGAAGGGGTTCGACGTGAATGGTTCTCAATGCCATACCAGGACTCCGGTCGGCAACGCTTTATCTGGGGCGCTACGGCTGGCATATTGCGCAACTTCTATCGACTGCTATCGGCCTGACATAAACTTGGTGACCATCATTTTTGCGAATTGACTGGGGGACCATGATCAATATCAAACCAGTGGCAGCGGAGCGCTTGCCTGACTTGCTGCGGAAAATGCCCAAGGCCGAACTGCACATACACATTGAGGGCTCGCTTGAGCCTGAGTTGATGTTTGCGCTGGCGCAACGTAACGGCCTTGCCATGGCCTACCCGGATGTTGCGACGCTGCGTCGTGCCTATGTGTTCGACGATCTGCAGAGTTTTCTGGATATTTATCACGAGGGCACGCTGGTGTTGCGCACCGAGCAGGATTTCTTCGACATGACGATGGCCTATCTGGAGCGCGCCGCTGCCGACCAGGTCCTGCACACGGAGATATTTTTTGATACCCAGACGCATACTGGCCATGGCTTGAGTGCGGATCTCGTCATCAACGGTTTGCACAGCGCATGCGTTGCGGCCCGCGCGAAACTTGGAATTGACGCATCACTGATTCTTTGCTTCCTGCGTCACCTGACCGAAAGAGAGGCATTTGAATGTCTGGAGCAGGCTTTGCCGCACCGCGACAAACTGGTCGGAGTGGGCTTGGCGTCAAGCGAAATGGGTCATCCACCTGAGAAATTTGCGCGTGTCTTTGACAGAGCGCGTGAACTTGGTTTTCGTCTCGTGGCTCATGCCGGTGAAGAAGGTCCACCGGCCTACATCTGGAGCGCGCTGGACGTGCTCAAGGTAGAACGCATAGATCACGGTGTGCAGGCCATGCGGGACCCGGCCTTGATTGCACGCTTGGTCAAGGACCGGATTGCGCTGACCGTCTGCCCGCTCTCCAATCTCAAATTGCGTGTGGTTCAAGATCTGGCACAACACAGTCTGGGGCGCATGCTCGAAGTCGGCATGATGGCCACGGTCAATTCAGATGATCCAGCCTACTTCGGCGGCTACATCAACCAGAACTTCAGTCAGAGTTTCGCTGCCCTGGGCTTGACAGCACAGCACGCCTACCAACTGGCGCGAAACAGCTTTGAGGCAAGCTTTGTCGATGCAACAGTCAAAGCGGCGTACCTGGATCGGCTCGACGAATATTTCGAAACTTTTACCTGAGCTCAGCTTGCCGGTACCCAGCGTTGCAAAGTCGGAAGCATCAATCGGTAGGGCGCAAGCAGGACGACCGCCATCAGCCACTTGACACCCAGATCGCCGGCCGCAAGCGTTCGCCAGTCCAGATCGGTACCGGCAAATGCCAGAAAGAAGAACAAGCCAGTGTCAATCACCGACGCAACAACGGAGCCGAAAAAGGGCGCTTTCCACCACGAGAGCGCACGCAAGCGGTTGAAGGCGACGATGTCAAGCAACTGCCCCGTGATGAAGGCCAGACCCGAGGCTGCGGCGATACGCCAAGGCGCCAGCGCCAGAGAAATCATTGCAGCAATCGAAAAGCCTATCCAGGCCACACGCCGCGCTGCTTTGGCACCAACAGCGCGATTCGTCAGGTCGGTCACCAGGAAGGCAACCGGAAAGGTGAATGCGCCCCAAGTCAGCCAGTCGTTGATCGGAAATTGCACCAGGTAGTTGGCCGACGTAATGATGATCAGCATCGCCAGAATAGGACGCCAAAGCTGCGCCAGGGTCGGCGCTGGAGAAGAGGTTGCTGTGCTCATGGCGCGCATTATCGCAGGCACCTGCCCGCTGTGCAGAGCCTGCACTTGGGCAGCGCTGTGGCTCAAGTTTGGTTAAGCTCGGGGCTGGAATCATCTTCATGAGAGCTTATCGCGCATCCATTCTCTCCTTCGCCACGGACGGCGAGTCCGGGTTCGGTGCTGCGCTGGAAGAAGACGGTCTGCTGGTGGTCGGGCCTGATGCATCTGGCCGCCAGCGAGTGCAGGCGAGCGGGCCGTATCGCCAGCTGAAGACGCGATTTCCGGCGGTACACATAGAACACCTTCCCGGGCGCATCATTGCGCCGGGCTTCATCGATATGCACAACCACTTTGCGCAGACCAATGTCATTGGATCGCCGGCCGATGGTTTGCTGCCCTGGCTGGAACGTTACACGTTTCCAGAGGAGCAGCGCTTTTCATCGGCTCAGTACAGTGCCGAGGCGGCGCGGTTTTTTCTCGATGAACTTCTGCGCAACGGTGTTACCACTGCGCTGAGCTTTGCCACCTGCAGCACCGAGTCGGTGGATGCCCTGTTTTGCGAGGCACAGCGCCGCAGTCTTCGGTTGATCACCGGCTTGTGTCTGATGGATCGCCACGCGCCCGCTGGCGTGCTCAATCTGGCAGCGCCCGATCGCTCACGCAGTGCGTGCGAGCAAAGTTTGCTTGATTCGGAGCTCTTGCTGCTGAGGTGGCACGGGAAAGACCGCCTTGGCTACGCCATCACGCCGCGCTTTGCGCCGAGTTGCAGCGAGTCTCAGCTGCAGGGCGCGGGACACCTGGCTATCCGATACCCTGAGGTCTGGATTCAATCTCATGTGGCTGAAAACAGGGATGAAATTGCCTGGGCTCGCCAGTTGTTTCCAAGCTCGGCCAGTTACCTGGCAACATACGCGGATTTTGGCCTGCTGCGTCGGCGCGCGGTCTACGCCCATTGCATTCACTTTGACGATCAGGATCGAACTTTGATGCGCGACAGTGGTGCGGTGGCCGCCGTTAGTCCCACCAGCAATCTGTTTCTGGGCAGTGGTTTCTTTGACTTTGCGGCGGCTGATCGAGTGGGGCTTCAGTACGGATTGGCCAGCGATGTTGGGGGCGGCACCAGTTTCAGTCCATTTCATACCATGTTGGCGGCTTATTACGTGGCTCGCGAGGGCCACAGCAAGACCGGGCTGTCGCTGTCACCACAGCAACTCTGGTGGCAGCACACGGCGGGAGCGGCCAGGGCGCTGGATCTGGAGGGTGTTGTAGGAAACCTGCAGCCGGGCTGCGAAGCCGATTTTGTCGTGTTGAACCCGCAAGCGACGCCACTGCTGGGGCGCCGCACCGCTCAAGCGAGCAATCTTGATGAGTTACTGTTGGCCATGATCGTGCTCGGTGACGATCGCCTGATTGAAAGAACAGTCATCTCGCAGGCGCAGGACGTACTGCTTACAATCGACCGACCTTAGGAGTTGTGTTCCGATGAGCATCAAGAGCGATAGGTGGATTCGCCACATGGCCGAGACCACCGGCATGATTGAACCCTTTGAGCCCGGCCAGGTGCGTGAGCGCGATGGGCAAAAGATAGTCAGTTATGGCACCAGCAGCTATGGCTATGACATCCGTTGCGCGCCTGAATTCAAGGTGTTCACCAATATCCATAGCACGGTGGTGGACCCGAAGAATTTTGATGAAAAGAGCTTTGTGGATTTCAATGACGAGGTTTGCATCATCCCGCCCAACAGCTTTGCGCTGGCGCGCACCATGGAATATTTCCGGATTCCGCGCAACGTGCTGACCATTTGTCTGGGTAAAAGCACGTATGCGCGTTGCGGCATCATCGTCAACGTCACGCCGTTCGAGCCTGAATGGGAAGGCTACGTCACGCTCGAATTCAGTAACACGACACCCCTGCCGGCCAAGATCTATGCCGGTGAAGGCTGTGCACAGGTGCTGTTTTTTGAAAGCGACGAAGTATGCGAGACAAGCTACAAGGACCGTGGTGGCAAGTACCAAGGACAACGTGGCGTGACGCTACCCAAGGCGTGAGCCGGCGATTGGGGGATAATACGGGTTTGCCCTTGGTCCAAGGGCAAACCGCGCTATCGGATTGATAGCACCATGAATTGGCTGTGAATGACCGATCTGACTTCTGATTTGACCCTTGAACCCCTGCCAATGGCTTTTGCCCAGTTGCAGTTGGCGGCGCCGCTGGCCCGCGCCGTGGCTGAGATGGGCTATGAGTCCATGACGCCGATCCAGGCGCAGGCTATTCCGGTGGTGTTGCAGGGACGTGATGTGATGGGCGCCGCGCAGACAGGTACCGGCAAGACTGCTGCTTTTTCGCTGCCCTTGCTGCAGCGCATGCTCAAGCATGAGAGCAACTCGACATCACCGGCACGGCACCCGGTGCGCGCGCTGGTGCTGCTGCCTACGCGCGAATTGGCTGACCAGGTGGCGCAGGCGATCAAGGACTACGCCAAATACACACTGCTTCGCAGTGCTGTTGTGTTTGGTGGCATCGACATGAAACCCCAGACCATCGAACTGAAGAAGGGCGTTGAAATCCTGGTTGCCACGCCAGGCCGTTTGCTGGATCACATCGAAGCGAAGAATGCGGTATTGAACCAGGTGGAGTACGTGGTGCTGGATGAAGCTGACCGCATGCTCGACATTGGCTTTCTGCCCGATTTGCAGCGAATTCTTAGCTTTTTGCCCAAGCAACGCACCACGCTGCTGTTTTCCGCCACGTTTTCACCCGAAATCAAACGACTGGCCAGTAGCTATCTGCAGAACCCCGCGACGATCGAAGTGGGCGGATCGAACGGCACCGCTTCCACCGTTGAACAGCATTTTTACAGTGTTGGCGATGACGACAAGCGCCATGCTCTGCATCAGATTCTGAAGGCACGTTCCATCAAGCAGGCCTTTGTTTTCGTCAACAGCAAACTGGGCTGCGCCCGGCTGGCACGCTCGCTTGAGCGAGAGGGGCTCAAGACGACTGCACTGCATGGCGACAAAAGTCAGGACGAACGACTCAAGGCACTGGAATCCTTCAAGAAGGGTGAAGTGGACTTGCTGGTTTGTACCGACGTGGCGGCACGTGGTCTGGACATCAAGGATGTACCGGCAGTGTTCAATTTTGACATTCCGTTCAACGCTGAAGACTATGTGCACCGCATTGGCCGCACCGGGCGTGCTGGCGCTTTGGGCCTGGCCCTGAGTTTTGTGTCCAAAAGCGATGCCCGTCTCGTGGCTGATATCGAGAAGTTGCTAAAAACAAAAATCGAGTTGGAGGCGGTCGAGTTCGACGAGGATGCGCCCGACATCCGGCGCCAGGGTCGCATCAACGATGGCCGGCGCATGTACTCCCAGCCGGTGCAGGATGATTCGCACCACGGCAGTCACCACCCGGGGGCGATTCGTGATGTAGCGCGTGAAGGGCAATTTGCCAGACCGGTGCCTTCACTGCGTCGGGACTACTCGCGCCCGGCGGCTGCGGCACGGGATCCCTTTTTTGACAAGCCTTATGAAGCTGTCACAGCGCCTGAGGCCGCACCCTCCTGGGAAGCCGGGGTCAGCCGGCACGGCGCCGGGCGCAGCATATCGGCCAACATCAAATCCAAGCGCCGGGTGGCGGCACTGTTCAAGTCCGAGTAGTGCAGCGGTCAGCCCGGCTGTTGGGCTTGCTCACACTTGATCTGAATGAGTTCATGTGCCAGCGTCGTGACCTTCCCTGAACTTTCTGCGCCACCCAGGCGCAGTGCGCTCAGGCAACCGCCCCAGACACAGCCAGTGTCCATTGACAGGACGTCAGACCTGCCGAGCCAGCCCAAGGTTGACCAGTGTCCGAAGGCTAAGGTGATCTTTGCCGTTTGACGCCCTGGTACATCAAACCACGGCATATAGCCCGAAGGCGCGGCGGCACTGCCTTCCTTGCTGGCGAAATCCATGTGTCCCCGGATGTCGCAAAATCTCATCCGTGTCAGGCTGTTGACGATTACGCGTAACCGGTCAGACCCAGTCAAAGCGTCGTTCCATCCATTCGGCTCATCGCCGTACATCTGCTGCAGGAAGTCACCAAGTGCCGGCCCGCGCAGAACGGCCTCAACCTCAGAGGCCAAGGCCAGAGTTTGGCCGGCGGTCCAGGACGGCAGGACACCGGCGTGCACCATCAGCAGATCGTGCCCATCGACTTTGCGAAACATTGCCATCTTCTGCCAGCGCAGCCAGTCGAGCATCGCCGAACGGTCTGGCGCATTCAGAATGTTGTCCAGGGTGTCGTGACGACCCGGCTTGCGCACCCCCTGCGACAGGGCCAGCAGATGCAGGTCATGGTTGCCCAGCAGACACTGCGCCGCTGAGCCATAAGTCATCAGGCGACGCAACACACCGGCCGAGTCCGGTCCGCGGTTGACCAGATCTCCAAGCAGACAGAGCGTATCGCGGCTGGCAGAGAATGAAATTTCATCAAGCAGTCGCTGCAATGCGCTATCGCAGCCCTGAACATCGCCAATGAGGTAGAGTGCCATGGTGTTCATTTTCGCTCTTCGTTCATGGATTTCCTGCTGATTGTTTTTCTGACCCTGCTCAACGGCGTGTTTGCCATGTCCGAACTGGCGCTGGCAGCAAGCCGGAAGACAAGGCTCAATTTGATGGCTGAGTCCGGTGACAAGGGTGCACAGGCGGCGTTGACTCTGCTGGGTAACCCGAACCAGTTCCTGTCGACTGTGCAGGTTGGCATTACTTCGATTGGCGTTCTCAACGGCATCGTCGGAGAAGCGGCATTCAGTGAAGGTGTTGCTGCCTGGCTGCATGGTTTCGGCGTCGCCGACAAGGCAGCCGCTATTTCGGCGACGGCCCTGGTAGTTACGCTGATTACCTTTACCACCATCATTTTTGGCGAACTGGTGCCCAAGCGCATCGGCCAACTGCATCCCGAGCCGGTAGCACGCTGGGTCTCTCGCCCCATGCTGTGGATGGCAACTGCCGCCAAGCCCTTCGTGCGATTGCTCTCCGGGACGACGGCCATGGTGCTCAAACTGCTTCGCATTGATACGACGGCGACTCGTCAGGTGACGGAAGCGGAAATCAGCGCCAGCCTGGAGGAGGGAGTGGACGCCGGTGTCATCGAGCAGCATGAGCACCAGATGGTGCAAAACGTGTTTCAACTGGATGACCGACCCTTGACTTCATTGATGGTGCCGCGGACCGATGTGCAGTGGCTCGATGCGTCCAGTTCGGTTGCGCAGAGTTTGGTTTGGGTGGGCCACAGCGACCACGCTGCAGCACACTCCTGGTACCCCGTCTGCCGGGGTTCCCTCGACGAAGTGATCGGTGTGATCAGTGTCGCACGCCTGTTGCAGTTGGGTTCGCAAACGCCGGGCAGCATTGAGGCCTTCGTTACAACTGCCACGTTTGTTCCGGAGACCTTGAGTGGCATGGAGTTGCTGGAGCAGTTTCGTGCCAAGGCCGGCCGCTTCGTGTTTGTGGTTGATGAATATGGTGTAGTGCAGGGCACTTTGACACCGCGTGATCTGCTGGAAGCCATTACCGGCGAGTTGCAACCCGGCGCTCAGATTGACGCCTGGGCAACGCAGCGCGAAGATGGAAGTTGGCTGCTCGACGGCATGATGCCGGTGGGAGAACTCAAAGTCCGCCTGGACCTGGAGGAATTGCCTGAAGAGGAGCGTGGTCGTTACAACACCGTGGCCGGCTTGCTGATGTCTGTGTCAGGTCATCTGCCGGAGGTCGGCGAGCGCATCGCGTGTGCCGGCTGGTCGTTTGAGGTGCTGGATCTGGACCGCAAGCGAATTGACAAGGTGCTGGCAAGTAGACTGGCTAACTAACGGTTGCTTGATAGTCATCAAGGTATTGCGAGAAGCTTGGCCTGATACTGCCAGCAACCGAAGGAGGTAATGCCATGTTCAAACACATACTTGTCCCGGTCGATGGCTCATCGACAGCACAGTTGGCGGTTGATAAGGCGATTGGTCTGGCCAAGGCTTTCGACAGCCGCGTCACAGCGATCTTTGTTATTGACCCTTATCCATTTACCGGGGTCGGTTCTGATTTTGCCTATGGTCAGGCCGAGTATTTGAGCGCTGCGACGGCCGAGGCCAATGCCGCCATCAAAGCTGCCAAGACGGCGTTCGAGCGCGCCGGGGTCAGCGTTAGCACTTCAGTGATTGAATCTCATGCGGCCTGGCGCGGCGTGGTCGAGGCGGCCGCATCCCTGCAAGCTGACCTGATTGTCATGGGCTCGCATGGTCGCAGTGGCCTGGAAAAACTTGTTCTGGGCAGCGTCACGCAAGCCGTCCTGTCGCACACCCAGCTACCCGTACTGGTGGTGCGCGACTGAACTCAACTGCTTAGCCGCACTGCCCGACGTAGCCGCAGGCCGTGCAAAAATCGCAACCGTCCTTGTGGATGACGGTTGGATTGCCGCACTCCGGGCAGATCTTTCCGGCCATGGTGCTGGGCGCTTCGTGATTCTTCGGTGCATCAAGCACACCCATATCGCGCAGCGGCAGCCCCTCCTCGTCCAGGATACCCAGCATGGCGTAGCGATGAATGATGAGGCGCGCAATGTAGGCGACCGTTGAAGGCCAGGTTTGCTGGCGGCGTTCGCCATGCGGCAAGCCCGGTACAAAGGCCATGAAATGTCCCAGCGGCTCGGCATAGTTGAGCAACTTGCGCAGTTTCATGCCAATCCAGGCCGGATCAATGACCCGCATATCGAGCGAAAGCAGCCGCGCCAAGCCGTCCAGGGCGCGCGGGTAGTTCCCCGAAAATCCCACCGCGCAGGGACGCGTCACGATGACACCATCATGACCCGGCAGGTTGACCTCTTTCAGCGTCACTGTGAAGGCTTCACCCGTGGCAGGATTGTCCACATCAACCGACCACGCCAGCGTGCCTGAGGGGCCGGTCTGGGGCTCGCCACGGCTGAACATGGCGTCCATCACTGGTGTCGGTATTTGGGTGTCGGCGCTGGCCAGCGCTTTGAGCTGGTCACAGCGCCAGCGAATCACCGCTGCTGTGGCGGCCACCACTCCGGGAAACAGGCGTTTTTCGCCGTGCGGTGGAAATGGCATTTCAAACGAATGCTCTTCGGCTACCGTTGCGAGTGCATCCAGTTTGAGTTGCAGCCAGGCCGGATCGTTGGCACGCAGATCCATGGACAGGGTCTTGGCAAGCGCACCCAGGCCACGCGGCTGGTCAGTACCGTTGACCCATACCTCGAACGGCTTCGGTGCCCCACCTTCTTCGGGCGCGAGTTCGCCCACAAACAGCGCGAAGTCGCCAAACGGATGATGCACCATGAAGGTCCACGCCGGGTTGCCACCGGGCAAAGCCGGTCTGCTTGGCCAGCGCAGCGAGGACAGCACGGGAATCGGCAGCCGTTCCAGTGCCAGCCGGTGGTTCGTTCCTTCAATCTGCAGCGGCGTCGTGGCAGTTGGCGTGGCCGCTGGCGTCACGCTCAGCACAGAGCCCAAAATGGAATTGGGTCGATAGGTAGCCAGGCCTTTCAGGCCCGACTGCCAGGCTTCCATGTAGAGGTGTTGGAAATCCGCGTAAGGGTAGTCGGCTGGAACGTTGACGGTTTTGGAGATCGCTGTGTCGATAAATGGCGCGACTGCTGCCACCATCGATTCGTGTGCCTGTGCACTCATCTCGAGTGCCGTCACGAAGGCGGGCGTGAGGGGCGTGTCTTCTCCATAGAGGTGGCGATAGAGGCGCCAGGCGTGATCTTCTACCGCATATTCCTTGAAGCTGCCATCGACCATGCGTTTCTTGCGGGTGTAGGTCCAGCTGAAAGCGGGCTCAATGCCGTTGCTGGCGTTGTCTGCAAAGGCCAGACTGATGGTTCCGGTTGGCGCGATGGAGAGCAGGTGCGAGTTGCGCAATCCGTGAGTGCGCACGCGCTCCTTGAGCGCTGGTGAAAGCCGTGAGGCAAAGGTCTGGCCGCTGAGGTAGAGGTCGGCATTGAAGAGCGGGAAAGCACCGCGCTCGCGTGCCAGCTCCACCGATGCGTCGTAGGCAGTGTCGCGCATCAACTCCGAAATCTGGCGTGCCATGTCGCGCGCTTCCTTCGTGTCATAGCGCAAATTGAGCATTACCAGCGCGTCACCCAAACCGGTGTATCCGAGGCCGACTCGGCGTTTGCTGCGCGCTTCTTCCTGCTGTTGCGGTAGCGGCCAGACGGTGACGTCCAGCACGTTGTCGAGCATGCGTGTTGCAACCCGGGCTACCTCGGCAAAGGCCGCTTGGTCAAATTGGGCGTCTTCTTCGAACGGTTTGTTGATGAAGCGCGTCAGGTCAATCGAACCCAGGCAGCAGCAGCCGTACGGCGGCAGGGGCTGCTCAGCGCAAGGATTCGTACTGGCGATGGTTTCGCAGTAGGACAGATTGTTGTCGCGATTGATGTGGTCCAGAAACAGCACGCCAGGTTCAGCATGGTCATAGGTCGAACGCATGATCTGGTCCCACAAATCGCGTGCCTGCAATTTGCGGTAGATCCACATGCCGCTGCCTTTTTCCTGGTAAGCACCTGCCGCCTTTTGGGTGGCGCCGGGTTCAGCCCGGTGTACCAGCGTGAACTCGCCGTTTTGTTGCACCGCCGCCATGAAGGCGTCGCTTATGCCCACGGATATATTGAAGTTCTTCAGATCGCCGGTGTCTTTGGCGTGAATGAATTCTTCAATGTCGGGATGGTCACAACGCAAGACACCCATTTGCGCGCCACGTCTGGCCCCGGCTGACTCCACGGTCTCGCAGGAACGGTCGAAGACTCGCATATAGCTCACCGGACCAGAGGCACTGCTTTGTGTGCTTCCAACCCACGCGCCGCGTGGGCGAATACGCGAAAAATCGTAGCCGACACCGCCGCCGCGGCGCATCGTTTCGGCCGCCTCGGTCAGGGCGGTGTAGATACCCGGGTGTCCATCCTCCAGGTGCGCAATGGCATCACCCACCGGCTGCACAAAGCAGTTGATCAGCGTGGCGGCCAGATCGGTACCGGCCGCCGACTGAATGCGACCGGCTGGCAGAAAGCCGTTTTGCAGCGCCTGCAAAAATCTGGATTCCCACTGTTTACGCTGCTCTGGTACTTCAGCGGCGGCCAATGCGCGCGCCACACGCTGGTTGACGTCCAGAATGGTTTTTTCGTCTCCCTTGCTGTATTTTTCAAGGAGAACTTCTTCGCTGATTTGCTGCGGCGCCAGCGTCAGCGCCGGCTTGGTTCTTTCGGGTGCTTTTTGTGACATGACTTGGTTTTTGAGGTCTGGGCTGAAATATCAGGGCTTGCAGTCGGGTTGTCCTGGGCGAGACGTTGCGGTCTTATTCTGAAAATTATTGTACACGTGGATCCACTACCGGTAGTGCTTGGCAAACTATATAGCCACTACATCTAGTGTGTGTACGGGAGTTACCCTGAGAACCCGACGACCCGCTCCGATCAGGAAACCCGCTCAAAAATGGCGGCGATGCCCTGACCTCCACCGATGCACATGGTGACCAGCGCGTAGCGGCCACCGATGCGCTCCAACTCGTAAAGCGCCTTGACGGTTATCAGGGCGCCAGTGGCTCCAATCGGGTGTCCTAGCGAAATGCCCGATCCATTCGGGTTGACCTTGGCAGGGTCCAGACCGAGGTCGCGGCTGACTGCGCAGGCCTGCGCGGCAAACGCTTCGTTGGCTTCGATCACATCCAGATCCTTGACCGCCAGACCAGCCTTCTTGAGCGCCAGCTGGCTCGCTGGAACCGGACCGATACCCATGTACTTGGGGTCTACACCGGCGTGGGCGTAGGCCACCAGGCGCGCCATCGGTTTAAGACCACGCGCCTTGGCAGTGCCGGCTTCCATCAAAACCACGGCGGCGGCAGCGTCGTTGATGCCAGAGGCATTGCCTGCCGTGACGGTGCCGTTCTCTTTCAGAAATGCCGGCTTGAGCTTGGCCATGTCTGCGAGCGAACAGTTGGGGCGGAAATGCTCGTCGGTTGCATAGGCAACATCGCCCTTCTTGCTCTTGAGCATGACTGGCATGATCTGAGACTTGAAGTAACCGGCTTCAGTGGCATGTTGGGCGCGCTGATGGCTTTGGACCGCAAGCGCGTCCTGCTCTTCGCGCGTGATGCCCCATTTGGCAGCAATGTTTTCAGCGGTCACTCCCATGTGTATCGTCTGGAACGGGTCGTGCAGCGCACCGACCATCATGTCAACCATCTTGGTGTCCCCCATGCGGGCTCCCCAGCGCATATTCAGGCTTGCAAAGGGCGCGCGGCTCATGTTTTCAGCGCCACCACCGACCGCGATGTCGGCGTCACCAAGCAGAATCGACTGGCTCGCGGAAACAATGGCCTGCAGGCCCGAACCACACAGGCGATTCACGTTGAATGCGGGGGTGCCTTCCGAACAGCCGCCGTTCATTGCGGCAACGCGCGAAAGGTACATGTCCTTGGGCTCGGTATTCACGACGTGGCCAAAGACCACATGACCGACTTCAGTGCCGGCAACACTGGCGCGTGACAGCGACTCCCGCACCACCTGTGCCGCCAACTCGGTTGGGGCGATGTCCTTCAGGCTGCCGCCATAGGTACCAATAGCGGTGCGCACTGCACTGACGACGACGACTTCACGGCTCATGAAAAACTCCTGGGTTAAAAAGATGAATGGGCAGACGACATCTTAGCCGTCTGTCCCCGGCGGCTCGGTGGGCACAATTTCATGCAGGTTGCTCAGATCCATCAACGCTGACAAGACTTCTTTTTTGAAGCCGACCCTGCTTCTGTCTACCCCGTCGCCTCCGTCAAAAACCAGTTGCCTGATGTAGTCCAGACACTCCTTGTGGCCCCACAAGACCCGGACAATTTTCGCGATGTGCTCATGCTGATCACCGATGACTGCCAATTGATGATCAATGCGGGTCTGCCTGGGTTTTTCGATCAGAGGCGTCGGTCGGGTAGGCGGATGCTCTTCGGTGTAGCTGATGACCGGGAAGCCTGTAAATTGACTCTTGTCTTGCATATCTGACATTCTCGCTTCTGTGCCTTGACAGTATCGTGGGTTCTTTCAAGTGCCGCAATACTTGCTGGCCCGCTTGTCAAGGTCTACCTGAACTTGTCACGCGCTAACATCCGGCCATGCAAGCACCCGACTCACTGCCGCGCGACGCACAGAGCATTCTGGAACTGGCGGCGCGTTCCATGTTCGACCTTTTCGCCAATGCCAGCGAGGGCATGATGCTGGTGGATCGGCAGGCCCGGGTGGTCTGGATCAACGAGCAGTACAAGCGTTTCCTGCCGGCGTTGGGTTTTGAACGGGTGGAAGATTTTGTCGGTCACCCGGTAGCCAGCGTGGTACAGAACACGCAGATGCATCATGTGCTGGAAAGCGGCAAACCGATTCTGATCGACTTGCTGACGAACCGTGCCGGTACTTTTGTCGTGAGCCGGATTCCCCTGCGCGACAGTGCAGGCGAGGTCATCGGTGCATTGGGCATTGTCCTGTTTGACCACGCAGAGACCAGTCTGCAGCCGCTGGTGGGCAAGTTTGCCCTGCTGCAGCGTGACCTTGACGACGCTCGTCGAGAGTTGGCGAGGCAGCGCAACAGCGAGCGCGCAGGCCTGCGCCAGTCGCGCTACACCTTTGCCAGCTTTGTCGGCACCAGTGCAGCAGCGGTCGAGGTCAAGCGCCAAGCGCGCCGAGCCGCGCAGACTTCCAGCAGTGTTCTGTTGCTGGGGGAGACAGGTACTGGCAAGGAACTGCTGGCGCATGCCATTCACGCCGCGTCAGCGCGTGCACCGCATCCGTTTATCAGTCTCAATATTGCGGCGGTCCCCGACACCTTGCTGGAGGCCGAATTTTTCGGAGTGGCTCCGGGTGCTTACACCGGTGCTGATCGCAAGGGGCGCGAAGGCAAGTTCCGGCTGGCCCATGGTGGCACACTGTTTCTGGACGAAATCGGTGACATGCCGCTGGCCTTGCAGGCCAAACTGCTGCGCGCGCTGCAGGAAGGGGAAATTGAACCGCTGGGCTCAAACAGGCTACTTCCTTTTGACGCCAGGGTGATCGCAGCCACTTCGCGCGATCTGACCCGACTGGTGCGTCAAGGCAACTTTCGCGAAGACCTGTTCTATCGCTTGAATGTGCTGCCGATCCGGGTGCCGCCTCTGCGCGAGCGACGCGATGACATCGCAGCACTGGTCGAGGTCCTTGGTGAAGACATGGCACTGCGCAACGGCCATCAGCCCCCTGAGCTCAATGCCGAGGCGTTGGCCCTGCTGTCGGCGCAAATCTGGCGCGGCAATATCCGGGAATTGCGCAACGTGCTGGAGCAGGCCATGATGCGCAGCGACTCCAACCGCATCACGGCACGTCACCTTGAAATCGTCCTGCGTGAATCAGGTGTTGAACAGTTGGCCCCAGCGCTCGTAGCGGCGACAACCGATCAGGCTGGGTCCTCCGTTGCGGCCGGCACAGTTCCCTTGCCGGAACAGGTGGCGGAACTTGAGCGCAGGGCGATCGCGCTTGCACTGACTGCAACGCGTGGAAACAAGGTGGCAGCTGCCAAAATGCTGGGTATTTCACGGGCAACCCTGTACGGACGACTCGGTCTAACTGGATAATATTCAGTCAAATGACCAACTATCAGACAATAAAAATGTCTGATAGTTGGTCATTCTTCCATCCAATTCAATTTTTGCTCCTGGAATCAAGCGCTTGTAATTTGGCACGGTTGGTGCATCATCGGCCCCTTGAATGGTTTACTACAACAGGAGATAAATATGTTTCGTCGTACTTGGGTAGCCGGTACAGTGCTGAGCGCGATCGCCGCGGCCTGCGTCGTGGCTTCACCACTGGTTTTAGCTCAGTCCAAAGAAATCAAGATTGCCCACATTTACAGCAAGACCGGTCCACTGGAAGCCTATGGCAAGCAGACTGCAACCGGGTTCATGATGGGGCTGGACTACGCTACCGGCGGCAGCATGATGATCGGCGACAAAAAGCTGGTTGTGATTGAAAAGGACGATCAGGGCAAGCCTGATCTGGGCAAGTCGCTGCTGGCCGCAGCCTATTCTGACGACAAGGCGGATCTGGCCGTGGGCCCGACCTCGTCCGGTGTGGCGCTCGCGATGCTGCCGATTGCTGAAGAGTACAAGAAGGTCCTGCTGGTCGAGCCGGCCGTGGCAGATTCGATCACCGGAGAAAAGTGGAACAAGTACATCTTCCGTACCGGACGCAACAGCTCGCAGGACGCCATTTCCAACGCAGTTGCGCTTGACAAGCCCGGAACCGTGATCGCGACGCTGGCGCAGGATTACGCTTTTGGCCGCGATGGCGTCAAGGCCTTCAAGGACGCGATCAAGAAGGCCAAGCTGGTGCACGAAGAGTATCTGCCTACCAGCACGACCGACTTTACCGCTGGGGCGCAGCGTTTGATTGACAAACTGAAAGATCAGCCAGGTCGCAAGGTCATCTTCATCATCTGGGCCGGCGCCGGTAACCCTTTCAAGATCGCTGACATGGACTTGAAGCGCTATGGCATCGAGATTGCAACCGGCGGCAACATTCTGCCCGCTATGGCTTCCTACAAGAATTTCCCTGGTATGGAAGGCGCGGCCTACTACTACTTTGGCATTCCTAAAAATCCGGTCAACGAGGCCATGGTGGCGCGGCATTACAGCCAGTTCAAGGCACCACCAGATTTCTTCACGGCAGGAGGCTTCTCGGCAGCCATGGCGGTGGTCACCGCGCTGAAGAACAGCAAGGGTGACGCCTCGGCCAATACGCTGATCAAGACCATGGAGGGCATGAGTTTTGAGACCCCCAAGGGCAAGATGACCTTCCGCAAAGAAGACCACCAGGCGATGCAGAGCATGTACCACTTCAAGATCAAGGTCGACCCTGCGTTCGCTTGGGGCGTGCCCGAACTGGTGCACGAGATCAAAGCGGAAGAGATGCAGATTCCGATCAGAAACAAGCGGTAAATCACAGCCTGTCGCTCTGACAGGAAGCACATGCTCGAAACCAAAGAACTCACGGTCCGCTTCGGCGGCCACGTGGCGGTGAACGCTGTCAGTTGCGCCTTCCAGCCTGGCACGCTGACGGCCATCGTCGGCCCCAACGGCGCTGGCAAGACCACTTACTTCAATCTGATTTCCGGCCAGCTCAAGGCCAGTTCAGGTGAGGTCTTTCTGAACGGCAACAGCCTTGCCGGTCAGAGTCCTTCGGCACGCACCCGAGCCGGTCTGGGGCGTGCGTTTCAGTTGACCAATCTGTTCCCCAATCTGTCGGTCCTGGAAAACGTGCGCCTGGCGGTTCAGGCGGCGCGCGCCGGTGCCCATCTGCGAGGTCTGAACCTGTGGAGCATCTGGAGTGACCATAAGACCTTGACCCAGTTGGCTGAGGAAGTTCTGACAGTGGTAGCAATGAATGACAAACGGCATACGCCAGTCGCCAGCTTGCCACACGGCGATCAGCGTAAGTTGGAGGTGGCGTTGCTGATGGCGCTGGAGCCCGATGTTTTCATGTTTGACGAGCCGACCGCCGGCATGAGCGCCGATGAAGCACCGGTGATCCTGAACCTGATCCGCAAACTCAAGGACGACCCACGCAAGACGATATTGCTGGTAGAGCACAAGATGGACGTGGTGCGCGAACTGGCCGACCGCATCATCGTGCTGCACAACGGCGCCTTGGTGGCGGACGGTGAACCCGCAACAGTGATTGCGTCACCGATTGTCCAGGAGGCCTACCTTGGGGTTGCTCCGTCGACCGCAGGAGCGCAGGCATGAGCATTGAACTTCTCAAGCTCGATGGCGTGCACACGCACATTGGCGCGTACCACATCCTGCACGGTGTAGACCTCGTACTGCCGCGTGGGCAACTCACCATGCTGCTGGGGCGCAACGGCGCTGGCAAGACCACCACGCTGCGTACCATCATGGGCTTGTGGCACGCCAGCAAGGGCAGCATAACCTTTGGGCCGCGCGATATCACTCGCGTTGCAACGCCGGACATCGCGGGTCTCGGCATTGCCTATGTGCCCGAAAACATGGGCATCTTTTCAGATCTGAGCGTGAAAGAAAACATGTTGCTGGCGGCGCGCTCAGCGAGCCGCGCGAGCCAGATGGACGAAGAGCGTTTGAAGTGGATTTTTTCCCTCTTTCCCGCAGTTGAAAAATTCTGGAATCATCCAGCGGGCAAACTCTCAGGGGGCCAGAAGCAGATGCTGGCGGTGGCGCGAGCCATCGTTGAACCGCGTGAATTGCTGATCGTGGACGAGCCCAGCAAAGGCCTCGCGCCGGCCATTATCAACAACATGATTGACGCCTTTGGCGAGCTCAAAGCCACGGGTACCACGCTCTTGCTGGTGGAGCAGAACATCAACTTCGCCAAGCGCCTGGGCGATCGCGTTGCGGTCATGGACAACGGTCGGATAGTGCATGCAGGTGCCATGCAGGCGCTGGCCGAAGACGAAGAACTGCAGCAGCGCTTGCTGGGGTTGGCGATATGAAAATTGATTTTGATTGGAAGCCCCTGGTCCTGGTACCGCTCTTGGCGCTGGGTGTGCTGCCCTTCATCGGATCGGGCTCAACCTGGCTGACCCTGACGGTGGCGGGGCTGGCCATGGGCATGATCATCTTCATCATTGCCTCCGGCCTGACGCTGATTTTCGGCCTGATGGATGTGCTCAATTTTGGCCATGGCGTGTTCATTGCGCTGGGTGCCTTTGTTGCCACCACGGTGCTGGGGCTGATGGGCGACTGGACCGCCTCAAGCGAGCTGTGGCGCAACCTGCTGGCGGTGTCTCTTGCCATGCTGGTTGCGATGGCGGTGTCCGGTGCAGTCGGACTGGCCTTCGAGCGATTCATCGTGCGCCCGGTCTACGGCCAGCATCTCAAGCAGATCCTGATCACCATGGGCGGCATGATCATTGGCGAGGAAATGATCAAGGTGATCTGGGGACCGCAACAGATTGCCTTGCCGCTACCTGAAGCGCTGCGCGGTGCCGTGATGCTGGGCGACTCGGCGATCGAGAAGTACCGAATGCTGGCGGTGCTTGTCGGTGGCGCCGTTTTTGTGCTGCTGGCCTGGACCCTCACGCGCACCAAGATTGGCCTGTTGATCCGCGCCGGTGTGCAGGACCGTGAAATGGTGGAGTCACTCGGTTACCGCATCCGACGCCTGTTTGTTGGCGTCTTTGTGGTTGGCAGCGCGCTGGCCGGACTCGGTGGCGTGATGTGGGGTATGTACCAGCAGAACGTCGTGCCGCAGATGGGGGCTCAGGTCAATGTGCTGATCTTCATCGTCATCATCATCGGAGGACTCGGTTCGACCGGTGGTGCCTTGATGGGTGCATTGCTCGTGGGTTTGATGGCCAACTACACCGGCTTTCTTGTCCCGAAGGTGGCGCTTTTTTCGAATATCGCACTGATGGTGGCCATTCTGTTGTGGCGACCGCAAGGCGTCTACCCGGTCGCCAATCGATAGCTGGAGCAAGCCATGTTGCAAAGACTTCTTTCCAACGATTTCCCGCGCAGCCGCGTGCTGGCGGTTCTCCTCTTGCTGGTGCTGATTGCCTTGGCGGGAACGCCCTTCATCTTTCCGGGTGTCAAGGCACTCAATGTGGCTGCCAAGGTGCTGGTTTTCATCGTGCTGGTTGCCAGCTTTGATTTGTTGCTGGGCTTCACCGGCATTGTCAGTTTTGCCCACACCATGTTTTTTGGCATCGGCGCCTACGGGATCGCGGTAGCCACAACGCGCATCGGTCCGACCTGGGAGGCGCTTGCTTTGGGGCTGGCGTGTGCCCTGGTGCTTTCGTTGTTGCTGGCTTTGCTGGTTGGACTGTTCTCGCTGCGTGTAAGGGCCATCTTCTTTGCCATGATCACGCTCGCTGTGGCGTCGGCCTTCCTGACGCTGGCCTCGCAGCTCTCCGATATCACGGGTGGAGAGGACGGGCTGACCTTCAAGGTGCCGGAGATTCTTTCACCCGGCTTTGAATTTTCCGAGCAGCCTTTTCTCGGCGTCACGCTTGACGGCCGCCTGTTGTGCTACTACGTTTTGTTTGTGACGGCGCTGCTGCTGCTGCTGGCCATGCTGAGAATTGTGAATTCGCCTTTTGGCCGTGTGCTGCAGGCAATCCGGGAGAACGAATTCCGGGCTGAGGCCATCGGTTACCGGGTGGTTGTCTACCGCACGCTGTCGAGTGTTCTGTCGGCTCTTTTTGCCTGCCTGGCAGGCGCCATGTTGGCGCTCTGGCTGCGCTACAACGGACCAGATACTTCCCTTTCTTTCGAGGTCATGATGGATGTGCTGCTGATCGTCGTGATCGGCGGCATGGGCACCATTTACGGTGCCGTTATCGGTTCGGTGCTTTTCCTGGTAGCGCAAAGCTACCTGCAGGACCTGTTGCGCCTGGGCAGCGAGGCGGCGGTCTCCTTGCCCTGGCTTTCAGCCCTGCTGTCGCCGGATCGCTGGCTGCTGTGGTTGGGCGTTTTGTTTGTGCTGTCGGTGTATTACTTCCCGACCGGTGTGGTCGGGCGTTTGCGCGCCAATGCGGCGGGAGTCAAAGCATGACATTGCCAGCAGCTTGTTCATCAGCATATATTCAATGCGCCGGGCGCGAGATTCACTATACCGAGTGGGGCGCGGGCAATCAAGCCACCGTGATTGCCTGGCATGGTCTGGCGCGTACCGGGCGCGACATGGATGAACTGGCGACGCACTTGAGCGCCTTGGGTTACCGTGTAATCTGTCCGGACACGATTGGACGAGGACTTAGCCAGTGGAGCCCGGTGCCCGAGCATGAGTATTGCCTGGCCTTTTATGCACGCATCGCTGCTGAGCTGTTTGACCGGCTTGGTATCGACAAGGCGCACTGGGTCGGTACCTCAATGGGTGGCTCGATTGGCACAGTTTGCGCGTCGGGACTGCTTGAGCCGGGCATGAAGCAGCGCATCGTCAGCCTGACCCTGAACGACAATGCGCCGAAGTTGGCACAGGTCGCGATTGAACGCATTCGTGCCTACGCTGGCAATCCACCGGCGTTTGACACTGTGCTGGAGCTTGAAGCCTTCTTCCGCCAGGTCTACAAACCCTATGGCTGGTTGAGTGATGCACAGTGGCGCCGGCTCACCGAAACTTCAACCCGACGCCTGACCGATGGCCGGGTCACACCGCATTATGACCCCGCCATGGTCCAGCAATTTATCAGCCATCCGGATGACTATTCGATCTGGAATCACTACGACCGGATTGCTGTTCCCGTGCTGTGCCTGCGTGGTGCCGATTCAGATCTGGTTCTGCCTGAAACCATCAATCAGATGCAAGATCGCGGCCCGGGTCAGAGAGGATTGCTGCAAGTAACCGAAGTTGCCGGATGCGGTCATGCACCGGCTCTCAACGTAGCCGAACAACTGGACCCGATTGCCGTGTTCATTGGTGCTTCGAATCAGACGCAGGAGCAAGCCTAGAGACGCACGTCCTTCATGAATTCCCTGACAGGCAAGCCAACTTCGTTCAGGCGCGTGCGCACCAGATCGGACACCATCCCGGCCAAGGCGACTCTCTCCGCGAGCTCAGACTATGACTCCAAGCGGGATCGCCCAGTCCGCGGCGCTAACGAGGCGATGCTCGCAGCAGATTGCCGGCGGCCTCGAATTCAAAGCCATGGATCAGGTGCGAGAGTGCCTGCGCGCCGTCGCCCAGGCCGGCGTGCAACAGCATCCTGTGCTCGTCAAACAGAGTCAGGGCGCGTGTGTCGCTCTGTGCGAGCAGCGCTTCGAGTCGATCGAGCACGCGCTGCAGAGTCTGGGGGTCAACCGGGGCTGGTGCAGGCGCAGGCGACCGGGTTGACGCAGGCAGTGCAGCTACCAGCGAAACCAGCTCCTGGTTGATGGCCTCCACCTCGTGTTGCATCTGTTGCATTGAGGGCTCCGGCGTTGTGTTCAGGTGTGTCTGCAGGGAGGTCGCCAAACTGGCCAGCGCGTCCAGGCCGAGCGTACCCGCCGTACCCTTGAGCAGGTGCGCCAGATTCCGCAAGGCCTGGGCGTCGTCGTCTTTGAGATGCAGGGTCTGCTCCAGCGCGGACTCGGCAAAGCGCGCCAGCAGATCGAGGTATTTGGCGGCATTGCCACGCACCGCACCCAGACCGCGCCCGACGTTCAGGCCTGGCAGGCGCAGCAGGCGTACCAGTGCCTCAGGCGCGTTTGCGTCGGTCTGCGCATCCGTGCTGGCGCCGCCAGGATGTGTTGCGGCGATCGGCCTCAGGGCGTCGGATTCATATCGAGGTGCGGCGCTCCGGCCCACAGCGAGCCAGCGCAGCAGAAGGCGGTAGAGCACATCAGGATCGACTGGTTTGGCGACAAAGTCGTTCATACCCGCTTCGATGCAAGCGCGCCGGTCCTCGTCGAAGGCGTTGGCTGTCATGGCCAGAATCGGCTTGTTCTGCCAACCCGGCAGTGCGCGAATTGCGCGCGTGGCCGCCAGGCCTCCCATGTTGGGCATTTGCATGTCCATCAGGATCAGGGCGTAGTCGATGGTCTGAGCCAGTTGCAGTGCCTCCAGGCCGTCGTCGGCCGTGTCCACTGCCAGAGCGACGCCGTGCAGCAACTCCAGCGCCACTTCACGGTTGATGGCGTTGTCCTCGGCCAGCAGAATGCGACTTCCCGCATACATGTCGCGCAGCTCAGCTTCCGCATCACCAGGATCGGCTCCTCTGTCCAGGGTCGGGCTGATACCATGGCCGCGCTGCAGCCGGGCCGTGAACCAGAAGGTGCTGCCCGTGCCGGGTGTGCTGTCAACACCCACTTCACCTCCCATCAGCAGCGCCAGATGACGTGTGATCACCAGGCCCAAGCCGGTGCCACCGTAGCGCCGGGTGGTGGAAGCGTCGGCCTGCTCGAAGGCGTGAAACAGGTAGCCGGTCTGCTCGTTTGTGAGGCCGATGCCGCTGTCCTGCACTTCAAAGCGCACCAGCAAGCCTTCGTCGCTATCCTGTAGCAACTTGGCTCGTAACGCAATGGAGCCATGGTCCGTGAATTTGATGGCATTGCCGGCGTAGTTCAGCAGTGCCTGGCGCAGCCGTGTCGGGTCGCCACGCAGCCACAGCGGCACGGCGTCTGTGTCAAGTTCGACGGTCAATCCCTTGGCGCGTGCCTGCTCGGTGATCAAGGAACCCACGTTGTCGAGCACTGCAGAAAGGTGAAAGTCGTTGCTCTCAACCTGCAGCCGTTCGGCCTCAATCTTGGACAGGTCCAGGATGTCGTTGATGATTGACAGCAAGTGGCGGCTGGCGCTGTCGATCTTTTGCAGGCGCTCCATCTGCTGTGGCGTGGCGCCCGAGCGTAGCAGAAGGTGGTTCAAGCCGACGATGGCGTTCATCGGGGTGCGGATCTCGTGGCTCATATTCGCCAGGAAATTGCTCTTGGCCCGATTGGCAGCATCGGCCTGTTGGCGTGCAGTGTTGAGCTCAGTCGTGCGGCTTTGGACCAGTTCTTCCAGATGGAAGCGGTAGCGATCAAGTTCCAGGCCCACGCGCTTCTTTTCTGTAATGTCCTCTTTCACGGCGACGTAATGCGTGATGGTCCCGTCGCTGGCGCGCAGCGGCGTGATGATGGCAAATTCGATGTATTCGCCGCCGTCCTTTTTGCGGTTGCAGAACTCGCCCTTCCATGGCTGGCCCTTGCTAAGGGCGGCCCACATCGCGTCGTAGGTCTGTTTCGGTGTCTTGCCCGTCTGCAGCACGCGCGGGTTCTGACCAAGTACTTCGGCTCGGGTATAGCCAGTTGCCTGCAGGAACGCTGCGTTGACGTACTCAATCGTGGCGCTCAGGCTCGTGATCACAATGCTCTCCGGGCTTTGCTCCACCGCCAGTGACAGCTTGCGCAGCTCGGACTCCGTGGTCTTGTGTTCAGTGATGTCGGTGCCCACGCCGCGGTAACCCGAAAAGCGGCCGGATGCGTCAAACGTCGGCTGGCCCGTCATGCGCACATAGCGTCTGGGCCCGTCACGATAGACACGACCGATCTCGAACTCGCGAAATGGCAGATGTGCGCTGGTGATGCCCTCAAGTATCGATAGTTCAGGCTCATCCCAGACAATGCCAGGCGCCTCGCGTCGCGTGTAGCCAATCAAGCTGTCAAGCGCAACATCAAGTTGCCCGGTGCCCGGTCTCGACATGCGTGTAAACCGTAGCTGCTCGTCCTGCTCCCAATACCAGTCTGAGGACAAGCTGGCCATGACCTGGTAACGCGCCTCGCTCAATTGCATTGCGGCGTTGGCGCGGCGCGCCCGCACGATGCGCCAGATGGCATCGGCGATCAGGCGAACCGTCTCCACATCAAACTCGTTGTAGTCGTATGGCTTGTTGCCCACGCCAACCATCATGCGTACCAACTCGTGTTCGATGACAGGCACGCTGATCAGGCGCTGCAAGCGCGCGTGCCCGGCAGGCAGACCGCGTTTGCCGGCGGCCATTGCGTAGTCGTTGATCAGCACTGGCGCCCGCTGACGCAGTGCCTCGGCCCACAGGCCGGCCTGGGCGACCGGGTAGTGCTGGGCAAAGGCTGCCGTGCAGTAGTGCGCAAGCGTTTCGGGCGACCAGGTTCCAAGTTCGATGCTTTCCTGATCCTCGTGCACGAAATGGACGAAGGCAATTTGGCTACCCGAGAGTTGTTCTGCCACCGCTGCACCATGCCGCAGGAATGCGACTTCGTCCATAGTCTCGGCTGTGCCCGATAGGGCCAGCAGGGCCTGTGCGCGCTCAGTCTGTCGTTTCAATAGCTCAATGCTGTGCTGCAATGCAAGGTCCTGTTGTTCGAGTTGCTTGCGCGAGTTCTCCAGTGCGACCTGCGTGGCGATCCTGAGGAGAAGTTCTTCGATTTGGAAAGGTCTGGAAACGATGTCCACTACGCCGAGCTTGAGCGCCAGCACGCGTTGCTCAGTGGCGGTGGCCGCGCTCAGGATCATGACCGGAACATGGCGCTTCTGCGGGTCCGCCTTGATGCGGCGCAGGAACTCGAAACCGTCCATGTCTGGCAACAGGAGGTCCAGCAGGATCAACTCCGGCGCATGCACAGCAAGTGCCTCAAGTGCCTGCTCGCCACTGCCGGCGGTCAAGACCTGGTAGCGTTGATCGCACAGGATGGCCGACAAGGACTCCAGTGACGTCCCGTCGCCATCGATTGCCAGAATCTGGCCTTTGCACATTTCGCTCATGATGGGCGCTGCCGTGGCGTGGAGGGCGGAGTCTGGGTCAGCCTGCTGACTTGACATCCTGACTGCGCTCGGCAATGGCGACGAAGCGATCAAAATGAGCTAGAAAGGCGTCCACGATTTCGGGATCGAAATGCTTGCCGCGCTCCGCAGCAATCACGTCGCGTGCCTGCTCAAAGCCCATCGCACTTTTGTAGACGCGCGCTGTGATCAGCGCGTCAAAAACATCGGCCAGCGCCATCAAGCGCGCCGCCACAGGAATCGCTTCACCGCGCAGACCGTCCGGGTAGCCACTGCCATCCCAGCGCTCGTGGTGCCAGTGCGCGATTTCCTTGGCCAACTGCAAGAAAGGCAGCGGCATGGCAATATCGTGTTCAGCGGCCTCGATGGCCTCGCTGCCGAGCTTGGCATGGGTCTTCATGATGGCCCACTCATGCGCGTCAAGCTTGTCCGGTTTGAGCAGGATATGGTCCGGAATGCCGACCTTGCCAATGTCATGCAGGGCAGCCGAGCGCTCAACCAGGTTGATATACGTGTCGCTGAACACTGACTGAAAGCGGGGCTGTCGGCGCAACAGGGTGGCGAGCTCTCGAACGTAGCCTTGGGTGCGCAGTAGATGGTGGCCGGTTTCCGGGTCACGGGTTTCAGCCAGATGTGCCAAAGCACGGATACTGACCTGCTGGGTCAGATCGTTTTCCGCCATGCGCCGCGATACTTCGATCTCGAGCTGCTGCTTTTGCACCTGCATCCAGTCGCGAGCCTGCTTGGCCAGCAGTTGCGTGCGCACACGGGCCAGCACAAGCGCTGGCGTGATGGGCTTGGTGATGTAGTCGGCGGCGCCAGCGGCAAGACCACGCTCTTCCTCCTCTGCGCTGGCCAGCGCCGTCAGAAAGACGACCGGGATATGCTGAGTCCTTGGGTCATCCTGCAGTTGCTGTATGACCGCATAGCCATCCATCACTGGCATCATGACGTCCAGCAGAATCAGGTCTGGGGCAGCAGCGGTTCGCGCGATGCGCAAGGCTGCTTCGCCGCTGTTGGCTGCGAGCACCCGATAAAGCGGCGACAACAACTCACTGAGCACGTAGAGATTCTCGGCAGAATCGTCAACGATCAGGAGGGTTGCAGCTTCAGTATTCACCATGGCTTTTGCGGCGCGGGAACGACGCGCCATTCTACGGCGCGCCCAAGGGTCGAGAAGCTTGAATCCGTTCGGCGGTTCCCGGGCGCATTGGTTCTGTCTCTCGATCGCCTGCGGCATTCACCGCACACGCTAATTTTTCGCACCCAGGGACAATGCGGCGCAGCGTGAGGCTGCCAATTCAGAAGCGTCAGCGGTGCGTGTTGGCCAGCCGGCCATATGGGACGCGCACAGCGCACCCAATGTCTCAATCCACTCGGGCTCGGCGTTCAGGCACCCGATGTAGCGAAATTCAGTACCACCCGCTTGCATGAAGGCGCTGCGCCCTTCGATGTCGATCTCTTCGAGAGTTTCCAGACAGTCGCTGGTGAAACCGGGACACACGACGTCGACACGTCGAGTGCCGGCTTGGGCCAGTGCAATCAGGCTTGGTTCGGTGTAGGGCTGCAACCACTTGGCGCGGCCCAGGCGTGACTGAAATGTCACTTTGTACTGTTCCTTGGACAGACCCAGACGCTCAGCCAGCAGCCTCGCGGTCTTGAAACATTCGCAATGATAGGGGTCACCCAGCTGCAGCGTACGCTCGGGCACACCGTGAAAGCTCATCACCAGCTGTTCGCCTCGCCCATGTATCTTCCAGCTCCGCTCAATGCTCTGGGCAAGCGCGAGGATGTATCCGGCATCATCGTGATAGCGGTTGACAAAGCGCAGTTCCGGCAGGTTGCGTACCTTGGCGGCCCAGGCGTAAACCGCATCAAACAGGCTGGCGGTGGTGGTAGCGGAATATTGCGGATAGGCTGGCACGATGAGAATCCGCGTGGCACCTCCGACTTTCAATGCGTCGAGTTGTGCGGCAATGGAGGTTTGCCCGTAACGCATGGCGTAACGCACCTGTACCTCGTGTCCGCGCTCGGACAGCCAGGTTTGCAGCAGTCCGGTCTGCCTTTCGGTCCAGACCTTCAGGGGCGAGCCCTCAGGCGTCCAGATGCTGGCGTATTTGGCGGCCGATTTGGCAGGACGAAAAGGCAGGATGATGCAGTGCAGGATAAGCCACCAAAGCAGACGCGGAATTTCTACAACGCGCGGGTCGCTCAGGAACTCCTCCAGAAAGCGTCGCACGTCGGCTGTGCTGGCAGTGGCTGGCGTACCCAGGTTACAAAAAAGCACCGCCGTGCGCGGCGCCTGGCCGTGGGTGTAGGGAGGTTCCGGGTCGAAGGAAGTCATGGCTCGTATTCTCACCGCCCCGGAGCAAGCGTCAAAGTTCCCCGTGTATTGGCAGTGACATCCGCTTCACTAAGATGCTGCGGCACATAACCGCCGGCGATGAAGGTTGCTGCCTGGTCTTTGTAATGCGCATCAAACAGCACGCCGCTTTGACCTACCGGGCTGATGCCAAGCGCCTTGCTCGCATCGGCGAAATCAATGACGCGCCGGGTTGATGGTCCATAAGTGACTGCCCAGGGTGCCGGTCCTATGTGGTGGCCCAGATTGTTCGGCAGTTCACGTCCGCCGGGGGCTGCAAACGGGCCGATGTTAAAGAGTTTGTCCAGCGGCTTTTGCGCTGCCAGCGGGTGGCCATGCGTCAAGGTGTGTGCCGTGCCCCAAGCCCAGGCGGCGCTGTCCGCTCCAAACGTGTTTTGCAGGTGCGTGAGCGTGGCGCGCCAGGCAACTTTGAGCGTGTCACTACGGCTCTCGATGGCGGGCGTGTTGCGGTTGTCCCACCAGGGCGAATCGGCATCGGCAATCAATCGGGGCAGGGCAAATTCCAGTGCGCGAGTGGTCAACAGATTCTTGAATTGCACGTCACCCATCTCGTCGGCCATGGCGGCGCGCGCGATTTCATACAGCAGTTGGTGGTAGACCGTCGCGTTGACGCTGTCGAGGCTGTGTTGGCCGTCCCAGGCGGAAAGGTTCTGCAGTAGAGTGCGTTCGGACGGGTCGGTGACAACGTTGGTCAGCAGTGGCAGCAGGAGTTTGAGTACGCGTTGGCTGTAGCTGGTCTGGGTGTCGAGCTGCAGGGCCTGACTGGCCTTGTTATCCCACTTGACGGTGCCATCACGCAGACGCTCGTCGAGCCGCTGGGCGCGCTCCGGCACGCAGTAGTATCCCGGCACCGGCACGCCATTGGCGGATTTGGGTTCATGGTTGGCCGAGACAATGTAGCCACGCGCCGGGTTGACTTCCTGCGGGTTTTCGCTGAAGGGATAGAAGCCGAGCTTGTCGGCTTCGGCGTTGCTGCCATCGAGGATGAAGGTGGGATTGACATTGGCTGGGCGGATCGGCAGTTTGGCGGCAGCCCACCAGCCGATGTCGCCGGCGGCGTTGGCCCAAACCACGTTCAAGCCGGGCGCATGGATTTTGCTCGCCGCCTGAGCCGCCTTGGCAGAAGTGTCGGCCCGATTGAGTTCATAGATGGCGTCGAGGATCGGGTTTTCGGTTTCCAGAAAGGCCCACCACATGGCGACGGGTGTTTTTCCCAGAAGCGTCGGGAAGGCGTCAGTGATGATAGGCCCATGGGGCGAGCGGCGCAGTGTCAGCTTGATCGGCGCAGCGCCCTTCACGAGGATGGTCTCTTCGCGACTTTGCATGTCAACCCATTGGCCGTGGTACCAGACCTGATTGGCGTTATCGGGGTTGACCTTCTCGGCGATCAGGTCAATGTCATCATTCTCGAACATCGTCAGACTCCAGCCGAACTGTGCGTTGTGGCCAAGCAGGGCAGTCGGCACGAGTCCCTGATGATGACCATACAACTCGAAGCCTGGTGCCGACAAATGTGCCTCGTACCAGACCGCAGGGGCGGAGTAGGCAATGTGCGGGTCGCCGGCGAGCAGTGGTTTACCGCTGGCGCTGCGGCTACCGGAAACCGCCCAGGCGTTGCTGCCTTCGAATTGCGGCAGACCGACCATTTCCAGTGCCTTCTGACTGAGCTGCGCGATCTGGTCGAGCTGTTGCCAGTCGGCGCGGTTCATAGCCTTTGTCAACCCTGCTGTGATCACTCCATCCGGGTGCGAATCGAGGTCGAAGATTTTCAGATAGCCGGCGCCAAGCTTGTCGCGCACGTAGGTCAGTGCCGGTTCGGTGCGGAACGTAGCGGCGAAGCTGTAGGCCAGGTAGCCGGTCACGGCAAAAGTATCCTGCGCCGTGAATGGGCGCTTTGGAATTCCCAGCAGGTCAAATTCGAGCGGTGCCGGGTGCGTTGCCTGAAACTGGTTAATGCCATCCAGGTACGCTGCCAGTGCCCGGGATGCTGCGCTATTGCGGTCTATCTTGGCCACAGCGGCCTGCGCGTGCTCCCGAATCCCCAGCGTGCGAAAGAGTCTGTCAACATCGGCCAGCTTGGGTCCCAGTACTTCGGCCAGTTCGCCCTGCGCCAGGCGGCGCATCATTTCCATTTGAAACAAGCGGTCTTGAGCCTGCACGTAGCCGAGTGAGCGGTACAGGTCGGCTTCGTTTTCGGCACGGATGTGGGGCACACCGCGTTCGTCATAGCGCACCGTTACCGGTGCCTGCAACTGGCTCAGGGTCAGGTTGCCGGAGCGCTGCGGTTGTTTGCTGTACAGGTACCAGGAAACGCCTGCTGTGCTGACCACGATCAGCGTGGCCAGTAGCAGGGCAATGATCTTCAAGGCGCGTTTCATAGGTTTGACTCCTTGTTGGTATCGTTGGTGCTCTTGACATCATAGACGTCCAGCGCAACGGCCCTGGCGGCGCTGACGGCGCTGCGCACCGCGCCTTCGAGCGTGGCTGGATAGGGGCCCGCTACATAGTCCCCGCAGGCCAGCAGGCCGGCGGCGATTTTTTGCGCCGGCCGCAACAGGGCAGGTGTGCATGCAAAGGTGGCACGCCGCTCCACAATGGTTTGAACCGCTTGCAGCTTCAAACCCAGTTGGGTATGCGCCTGACGTAGTACCTGGGCCTGCAGGATTTCGCGTTCCTGGTCACTGGCGCTCACAACGAAAGCCAGCAGGCCGTCGGGTCCGCCGAGTTGGCTGCGGTCAAAGACAAACTGTGCCGGGGCCGGGGTGCCGTCGCTGGTTTTGCTGCGCAGTGCGAGCATGGGCCGCGTCAGAGCAGCGTTAGCGCCCCAGGCGTAGACGGTGCAGATGGCTGCAAATCGCAGACCATGGCAGACCTGCGTCCACGGAGCGATGCTTGTGGCTATCGATGTCGGCAGGTCAGCAGCACTGTGTTCCAGCAATTGGACTGATTGCATTGTCGAAGTGGCGAGAATCACGGCGTCAAAACGCTGGTTGGCGACCACCCACTGGCCACCGTGGTGCGTCAGCGTGTCGATGCGTTTGCCCAAGTGCATCTCGGCACCATGCTGGGTCAACCAGCGCGCCGCGGCGTGGGGAAACAGCTTGGACAAATCCACTCGCGGCAGCAGCAGATGCGAGCTGCCAGTTTCACCCAACAGGGCGTCCTGGATGATGCGTAAGAATACCTGTGCGCTTGCTTCCTCTATCGCCGTGTTGAGCGCCGACAGGCACAGCGGTTGAATCAGTTCATTGATCACGCGCGGGCTCAGGCCCCGGCACAACTGCGCTACGCTGAGCTCTGCGCCACACTGAAATTTCTGCTGTTGCCAGCGCCCAGCCAGGCGCAGCAAGGACCACTTGTCGATCAGCCGCCAGCCACGCGCACTGACAATGCCGGCCAATGCGTCCAGCGGTGCCGGCCAGCGCGGAAACTGGACGCCGCAGGCGTCCGGAAACCGAAGCGTCATCGGCAGCCGCAACAGGGCCTGATGCTCGTTTACACCAACTTGTCGCATCAACTGCAGGGTTTGGCTGTAGGCCCCGATCAAAATGTGCTGACCGTTGTCCAGCACCACAGGTGAGCCGTCCGGGAGTTGCCCTTGTACCGATCGGGCGCGGCCACCCAGCATGCGCGATGCTTCGAAAAGTGATACTCGATGTCCGCCTGCGGTCGCCTCCACCGCCGCAGCCATGCCGGCCCAGCCCGCGCCAATGATGGCGATCTTCATGGCCCACCCGCTGCGCCGGGCCGCCCCAAGCAAGGCTGCGCCCCCTCGGGGGGCAGCGCAGTACGCGAAGCGACAAGCGTGGGGGTCATCTTCCCAGCGCCTGCACTTTCCAGGCCAACCACAGTTTGCGCAAGGGTGTGAGGCTGGTGCGCTGGCGCAGCACACGAAACTTGTCGTGTTCAATTTCCCGAAGCAGGGCGCGGTAGATTGCCGCCATCATCAAACCGGGCTTCTGCGCGCGCCGGTCGGCGCTCGGCAGCAGTTGCAGCGCATCGTCATACAGGGCATGGGCTCGGCGCGCCTGGAATTTCATCAGTTCGATGAAGCGATCGGACTCATTGCGCTTGAGGATCTCATGGACCTTGACATCAAATTGTTGCAACTCGTTCATCGGCAGATAAATGCGACCGCGCAAAGCATCTTCACCAACATCCCGGATGATGTTGGTTAGTTGCAGGGCCAGTCCC
>CAIYGK010000607.1 GCA_903925725.1 uncultured beta proteobacterium
ATTTTGAGTATGACCGTTGTTTCTCCCGCGATTCTGAAGACTGGTTATCTACAAAGGGAGAAACCTTGGTATGCGCGATTGGACTCGAACCAACGACCCCCACCATGTCAAGGTGGTGCTCTAACCAGCTGAGCTACGCGCCTAAGGATTGCCCGAGACTGGAGAGTATACCAGCAAGCGCACTAATTCACTTTTCTTGATCGGATCGAGACGCTGGCAAATACCGGATGAGTGATAATTGACGTTTACGTTAACGTCAATTGTTTTGTTGGAGATCACTATGGACATTTCAGGCAAGGTATTCATCGTTACGGGTGGCGCATCGGGGTTAGGCGAAGGTACCGCCCGACTGCTGGCAAGCAAAGGCGGGACGGTGGTCATTGCGGATATGCAAGTCGAAAAGGGCGAAGCTGTAGCTCGGGAAATTGGCGGTGCATTCGTCAAGTGCGATGTAAGCCAAGAAGGTGACGCCCAAGCCGTGGTATCCAAGGCTGTGTCAATGGGCAAATTGATGGGTCTGGTCAACTGTGCTGGCATCGCGCCAGCAGAAAAGACTGTCGGCAAGAACGGCGCGCACAGTCTGGGCGTCTTTAGCAAGTGCATTACCGTCAATTTAATAGGCAGCTTCAATATGATCCGCCTCGCAGCCGATGCCATGTGCAAAAACCCTCCAGAAGCAACCGGTGAGCGTGGCGTGATGATCTCCACGGCGTCTGTGGCAGCTTATGACGGTCAGATTGGACAGGCCGCCTACAGCGCATCCAAGGGCGGCATCGTCGGTATGACACTGCCGATTGCACGGGACTTGGCGCGCAACGGAATTCGCAATATGACTATTGCCCCCGGTATCTTCGGCACGCCCATGATGTTCGGCATGCCCAAGGACGTGCAGGACTCGCTGGCCGCCAGCGTGCCTTTCCCTTCGCGTTTGGGTACGCCACTGGACTACGCGAAGTTGGCCTTGCATATTTTCGAAAACGATATGCTCAATGGCGAAGTGATCCGCCTGGACGGTGCGATTCGACTGGCGCCGCGCTAGCGACTTCGCTTAAGAAGCCGCCACCTAACCCATGATGTAAATGGCATCGGCGGGCGTGACTGCGCCACAATGTGAACTGTGACCATTCCGCAAACATTCATTCAAGAACTGATAGCGCGCGCCGACGTCGTGGAGATCGTCGGGCGCTATGTACAGCTGAAAAAGGGCGGCGCCAACTTTAGTGGCTTGTGCCCCTTCCATAGCGAAAAGTCGCCATCCTTCTCGGTCAGCCCGACCAAACAGTTTTATCACTGCTTCGGTTGCGGCAAGAACGGCAACGCAATCGGCTTCCTGATGGACCATGCCGGTATGACTTTTGTCGAAGCCGTCAAGGACCTGGCACAGCAATATGGCTTGCAGATACCCGAAGAAGACGCAAGTCCACAGGACCGAACGCGTGCCGCTGAACAGCGGCAAAAGCAGGTCACCTTGAGCGACGTGCTTGAAAAGGCTGCAGACGCTTACCGCAAACATCTCAAAGGCTCCACCAGAGCCGTCGACTATTTCAAGCGACGCGGCTTGTCCGGTGCCATTGCTCGGCAATTCGGGCTAGGCTACGCTCCCGAAGGATGGCGCAGTCTCGCCAGCGTCTTCGCGAACTATGAAGATCCCTTGCTGGTCGAAAGCGGATTGGTCATACTGAACGACGAAGCGGGCACGGCAGAGAAGCGCTACGACCGTTTTCGGGATCGGGTCATGTTTCCGATTCGCAATATCAAGGGTGAATGCGTTGGTTTTGGCGGCCGCGTACTTGGCGACGACAAGCCGAAGTACCTAAATTCACCGGAGACACCAGTTTTCAGCAAAGGACGGGAACTGTACGGCCTGTTTGAAGCGAAAGGCGCCCTGCGCGAACATGGCTATGCGCTGGTGACGGAAGGCTACATGGACGTCGTCGCACTCGCCCAACTCGGCTTTCCCAATGCCGTGGCAACGCTCGGGACGGCCTGCACAACCGAACACTTGCAGAAGTTGTTCCGATTTACAGACTCCGTCATCTTTGGTTTCGATGGTGATGAAGCCGGCCGCCGTGCGGCACGCAAAGCACTTGACGGCGCCCTGCCCTTCGCCAGCGACGTGCGCAGCGTCAAGTTTTTGTTTCTTCCGTCCGAGCACGACCCCGACAGCTTCATCCGCGAGTTTGGCAAAGAGGCCTTCGCACGATTCGTCAGCGAAGCAGTCCCCCTGAGCCGCTTCCTGATCGATACCGCCCGTGCGGGCTGTGATCTGAGCACCGCAGAGGGTCGCGCCCATCTGGCCAGTCGTGTCCAGCCGATGTGGATGTCCTTGCCCGATGGCGCCCTCAAGAGGCAGTTATTGGTAGAAATTGCTGACCATGTGCAACTGGCCAGCCGCGAATTGATTGACCTGTGGACTAGCAACTCCTATGCAAATCCGCACGTCAGCTCACAACGTCACCAGGGCGGAAAACCTTTCGTCAGCAGCCAACATCCGAGTCCAATGAAGGCTGCATCAGGACGCCCACGATTGTCAGGTCGCGGACTGCCAATCAGCCGCGCAGATCACGCCGCGCGGTTGCTGCTGGGACACATGGCAGCGCTTGATCTCCTGTCGGCCGAGGACCACTCCATGCTTTGCGGGTTGCCCGATCCCCACGGTGCGTTATTTGTCTGGCTGGAAGGTCAGTTGCATGAGCACGGCGCACAGCCGTGGGTCGCGCTGCGCGAAGGATTGCGGGGGCACGAGCAGGAGCAGTTGGCAGTCCAACTGATGACAGGCTACGAGCTTGGGCCACCCGAAGAAGCCAACGCCACACTTGCCGAATTGCGTAATCTTCTGAACCGAATGCTGGTTGAACGCCTGAAGGTTCAGGAAACCCAGGCTATTCTGGAGGCCAAGGCGGACCCATCCGCACTGCTTCGCTACCGCGAATTGCAGGCGCGCCGGCGTCAGTTGGAGGTTAACCTGTCCGTAGCGCAAGATCAGCCGGGTCCATCATCGGACCAATTGGTATAATCCGACCGTCAATTCTCGGCAAGAGCGACAGCAGCACCTCCGGCCCGGCCAATCGCTGACGTGATTCACAACCGGCCATTTTCCGCAAGGACTGCATACCAAATGTTCGCCCGCATATCTTGCCTTCAGGAACTTTTTTTCGCTGCCGCCCAGGCAACATCCCGCTTATAGGGAGTTGATTGGGTTTGTTGAATGCGTCTGTTTTCGAAATTCTGAGGTTTTTTCATGCCCGCTCAAAACTCCAAGAAGCCCGTTCAATCAACTGCGCGGTCTGGCACCAAAATCAAACCCAAGGCAGTAGCCAAATCCGCCCCTGCAAAAGCCGAGGCCAAGAGAACAACCAAACATGGCGCAAAGGTACCTGAATCAAGCGTCAAGGCTTCCGCCTCTGCCAAGCCAACCGTCAGAACTGCTGCCGCAGAAGTAAAAAAGGCTTCCGCTATCGCGCCTGCAGGCGACCCTGTTCTGAAGAAGAAGCCGGGACGTCCGCCAAAAACCGCTGTCCCTCAAGTTGGTCCGACAGCGACGACTGGCGCCAAACGCGGTCGCAAACCAAAACTCACATCAACGGCTAGCGCCATAGACAACCAGGACATGGCCGATATCGAGGCAGACTTGGTAGGAGAGCCGATCGTAGCCGGTGAGAAGGTGAAACCCCTTCGCATGAAGATCAGCAAAGCCAAAGAGCGCGCGCTGATGAAAGAGTTTGGCCTGGATGAAACTGTGCTGTCAGAGGAGGATATTGCCAAACGCCGCCTGCGCCTGAAGGCGCTGATCAAACTGGGCAAGACGCGAGGATACCTGACCCATGGAGAGATTTCAGATCATCTGCCGGACAAGCTGGTCGATGCGGAAACTCTCGAAGTCGTTATCTCCATGCTCAACGACATGGGAGTCGCTGTCTATGAACAGACTCCCGACGCAGAGACTCTGCTACTGAACAACAACGGCCCGACAGCTGCAACCGAAGAGGAAGCAGAGGAAGAGGCCGAGGCAGCCCTATCCACAGTGGACAGTGAATTTGGCCGTACCACTGACCCAGTTCGCATGTACATGCGCGAAATGGGAACCGTCGAACTGTTGACGCGCGAGGGCGAGATCGAAATTGCCAAGCGCATCGAAGGTGGTCTGATGGCCATGATGGAGGCAATCTCTGCTTCCCCCGCCACCATCGCCGAGATCCTGCGTCTGGGCGAAGAAATTCGTGAAGGCAAAGTCGTCATCACCACGATTGTCGATGGTTTTTCCAACCCCAACGAAGCCGACGACTACGTCGCCGAAGAGGATTTCGACGAATTTGACGCCGCCGACGATGACGACGGCAAAGGCGGCTCCAAAGCGTTGACAAAGAAACTCGAAGAACTCAAGCGCGAGGCAATCAGCCGGTTTGACAAATTGCGGGACTTGTTTGAAAAGATTCACAAGATCTATGACAAGGAAGGCTATGGTTCACCGAGCTATATCAGGACGCAGAAATTGTTGAGCGAAGAGTTGATGTCAATTCGCTTTACCGCCAAGGCGATTGAAAAATTGTGCGACATGGTGCGAGCTCAAGTCGATGACATCCGCAAGAAGGAACGGGAACTGCGCCGGATCATCGTTGATAAATGCGGATACCCACAAGAGCACTTTATCGCCAATTTCAGTGGTCGCGACAAGCATGGAAATAGAGTCCCAAGCCAGCTGCTGAATCTGAAGTGGATCGAAAAGCAAACCACACTGGGCAAGCCGTGGAGCGCCATCATGGGACGCAACATCCCACCTGTGCAGGACCTGCAGCAAAAATTGACGGATTTGCAAGCCCGTGTCGTGGTACCACTGGACCAGCTCAAGGACATCAACAAGCGCATGAACGAGGGCGAGTCCTCCTCACGTGCTGCCAAGAAGGAAATGATCGAAGCCAACTTGCGCCTGGTCATTTCGATTGCCAAGAAGTACACGAATCGTGGCCTGCAGTTTCTGGACCTGATTCAGGAAGGCAACATTGGCCTGATGAAAGCTGTCGACAAGTTCGAATACCGGCGCGGCTACAAGTTCTCGACGTATGCCACGTGGTGGATTCGCCAGGCTATCACCCGCGCCATCGCCGACCAGTCTCGGACCATCCGTATTCCC
>CAIYGK010000608.1 GCA_903925725.1 uncultured beta proteobacterium
GCAGCACCACTTTCTGCGCCGCACGTGACAGCTCAAAGCGACTCCACTCGGTGCCCAGCATGATGGCGTTACCCTCTGCGTCGGCCATGGTGACGTGGATCGCGGCCAGATCCGGGCGCAGCGGTGACAGGGCACCGACGATGCGGCCGCTGAAGGGGTCAACGACCTCGGGAATTTTGCGCTGCGCCGGGTACTCGCCCGGTGCCTGAGCGCACAGGTGCTGCAGGTCGGAGCCGATGTTGGAAGTGACCGGCACAAAAGGCCAGTTGAAGGCGCCACCAAGCAGGCGCAGCGGCAAGGAAAGATTGGAATAGTCCTCCAGCAGCATGGCGCCGCTCTCGACGGCGCGGCGCAGGCCGTTGGCAAAGCCAAAACCCTCCAGACCAGTAAAGCCGCACTCGGCCACGCTCACGGCACCGGCAGCGGCAAGCAGGTTGAGCTGCTGCGTGTTGCAGTGAAAAATCGCATGCAGCTGCCGCCGGCGCTGGCGCAGCAGCTCACGCCCAAACACGACGGCGTCCGACCCGACTGGCAGCGCTGCGCCACTGGCGTACTGCATGCCGTCGCGCGTGTAGCGCTGCACAGCGGCTTCGAGAGTGATCAGTTTGTGGGTCATGGATGCGGGGATTTATAACAGACTGTTCTTTAGATTGGTTTGGTTATTTGAAACCAAGAAATAAGTCGTTTGAAATTTCATTGATGACCTATAAAGTCCGCAATCAGGACAACACCCAAGAGGATTTCCATGCCAAACATTTACGCCGACAACTCAGTCACCATTGGCCACACGCCGCTGGTCAAACTTAACCGCATTGCCGACGGAGCAGGTGCCACCGTGCTGGCCAAGATCGAGGGTCGCAACCCGGCCTACTCGGTCAAGTGCCGCATTGGCGCGGCCCTTATCTGGGACGCCGAAAAGCGCGGTGTGCTCGGAGCCGGCAAGGAACTGGTCGAACCCACCAGCGGTAATACCGGCATCGCGCTGGCTTTTGTGGCCGCTGCACGCGGCATTCCGATCACGCTGACCATGCCCGAGACCATGAGCCTGGAGCGGCGCAAGCTGCTGCTGGCCTACGGCGCCAAGCTGGTACTGACCGAAGGTGCCAAGGGAATGAAGGGTGCGATTGCCAAGGCCGAGGAAATTGCCGCCAGCGACCCAAAGTACGTGCTGTTGCAGCAGTTCAAGAACCCGGCCAATCCGGCGATTCACGAGTCCACCACCGGACCCGAAATCTGGGATGACAGCGATGGCAAGATCGACATTCTGGTCTCGGGCGTTGGCACGGGCGGCACCATCACCGGCGTCTCACGCTACATCAAGAAAGCAAAGGGCAAGGCCATCACTTCGGTGGCCGTGGAACCCACGGCCAGTCCGGTGCTGACGCAAACGCGTGCCGGCGAAGAAGTGAAACCCGGGCCGCACAAGATCCAGGGCATTGGCGCCGGCTTTGTGCCTGATGTGCTGGACCTCTCACTGGTCGATCAGATTGAACAGGTCACGAACGAAGAAGCCGTGGACTTTGCGCGCCGGCTGGCACGCGAAGAAGGCATTCTGTCGGGCATCTCCTGCGGCGCGGCTGCGGCGGTTGCAGTGCGTCTGGCAAAGCGCCCTGAAAACGCTGGCAAGACCATCGTCGTGATCCTGCCAGATTCCGGCGAGCGCTACCTGAGTTCCGTGCTGTTTGAAGGGGTGTTCGATGCGACCGGGTTGGCTGCCTGAGTCGAATTGAATGCCAGCGCGCAAGCCGCCAGCGTCCAGACAATAACCGCACCGGAAGGCAGATCAAACAGGGCCGACAGGGTCAAGCCACTGGCATAGCCCAGAGCGCCTATGGCGTAAGCCGTGAGGTGACGGCGTCGGCCTTGCAGCTGGCGCGTCCCCAGCGCCGGAATGATGAGGCTGGAAAACACCAGATAAACCCCCACCAGCTGCACGGAAGCCGTCACTGCGAGCGCAAAGACGGCGTAAAAACCGAAGCGCCCAAGACGCTGCACCCAGCCCAGCCAGAGCGCCAGCAAGAGCAGTGCAGTGACACCTGCAAGCCACAGCAACTGCGTCGTATTGACCCAGAGAATCTGTCCGACCAACAGGTCTTTCAGATGCTCGCCGCCATGCGGATTACCCGACAGCAGGAGAATGCCCGCGCAAGCCGCCAGAATGAACATGACGCCTATCAGTGCTTCCTGCTGCTGTGGTGCGCGCCGCTCGGTCCAGGTCAGCAGCAGGGCGCCGAGCAAGGCGGCCGACACCGCGGCAATCTGAACCGCGACGCCACCTTCGGGCAAGCCCAGCGCGTCGGCGCCAATCACGCCCAAGCCGGCGATCTGGGCGATCGCAAGATCGATGAAGACGATGCCCCGCTCCAGCACCTGGGTGCCCAGCGGCACATGCGTTGCCAGCACCAGCAGTCCAGCGATCAGGGCGGGGCCGAGGATGCCCCAGTCAACGGCGCTGAAGTTCATTTCTTCACTCCTGCGGCCAGCATCCGGGCCAGTGTGTCATCGAACAAACCGAACAAGTCCTTGGCGCCGTCGGTCCCGCCGACCGTAAAAGGTATCTTCACTGCCGGGACATTGGCGTTCCTGTTCAGCCATTCAGCCGGCTTGGCGTCCTGGTAGGCCGAGTACAAGGTCATGCGAGCGGGTACGTTCTTCAACGAAGCCAAAACTTCCTGCAAATGCGAGGCAGTTGGCTCGACACCCGGTTTGGGCTCCAGCACAGCCACTTCTTTCATTCCCAACCAGTCGTACAGGTAGACAAAAGCCTTGTGCTGCGACACCACAGCCACACCCTTGAGTGGCGCGGCCTGGGCAGCCCAGCGCTGCATGGCCTGCTGCCAGCGCTGAGAAAAATCCTTCAGACGCAGCGCGTAGTCGCCGGCGTGGGCCGCGTCGATTTGAGCCAGCCGTGAACCCAGTGCCGTTGCCACCTGTGCAATGTTGCGCGGATCAGTCTGAATATGCGGATTGCCGGCAGCGTGCACGTCACCCTGCGAGCGATCCAGCTGGCTTGGAACGTCGAGCTTTCGGACAAAATCGGCCGCCGCGAAATTGCCGCTTTGGCCGGGCTGGACTTTGGCGTTGCCTGACTGCTGCAGTAGCACAGGCAGCCAGCCAATTTCAAGTTCGGCCCCGGTGCATACCACCAGATCGGCGTTGCGCGCGCGGGCGATCAGGCTGGGCTTGGCCTGGATCTGATGGGGGTCCTGCAATGCGCTGGTAGCCACCGACACTTCGACCAGATTGCCGCCAAGTTCCTGCGCCAGGGCGCCCCATTCGGGCTCACAGGCAAGAACGCGCAGCGCGGCCTGCGCCGGAACGGCCAGCAACATCAGAGGTGCGACGACCAGGGCGAGAATGGATTTTCGATTCATCATGAGCTTGTTCCTTGGATCGGGTAACGGGTCAATAGCTGTGAGCGCCATGTGCGCCCAAGCTCATCTGGTACTGCAAGAAGAGCTGGTTGTCGGTCAACCCTTCCCTGGATTTGTCCTGCGACAGCTGCAGGCGAATGCGCGAAAACTCACTCGGATTGAAATCGACCATCAGCGAATTCTTGCTGGGTTGATAGCCGCTGCTTGCGAGCAAAGCCGGATTGATGGCGTAGTCCGTGGTGCCGGGGTTCAAGCGCTCGGTGCGCAGTCCAAGGCGCCAGCCTGGCATGAACTGGTAGATACCCTGGAGGTACCAGCCGGACTGTTCCGCTCGGTATGCGTCCGACAGGCTTCCATTGCCCGGGTCGTAGCTGAGACTTCCACTGCGCGTGCTTTGCAGGTATTCGCCCTGCAACTTGAAGTTGGTGCGCGTTGCGTTGCCGTTGGGAGCCCATTTCCAGACGCCGTCGAGCACCCAGACTCGCGTGTTGCCGGTAAAGGCACTGTTGATGACGGTGCCGCCGCTGGAACCCATCGTGGTCATGCTCTGGTCTGTGGCCAGAGCGGTCAGCAGGGACACGCCTGCGCGCCAGTTGTGGCTGTCGCCGACGTCGCCACCCGTGTGCAATGTCAGCGCGCTCATGCCAGCTCCGTTGCGACCGGTGTCACTGCCGGGCAAGCTGCGACCGCGACCCAGTTCCGCGCCGAGTTCAAGGTATTGATCGGTCGGCGCGAGCCAGTGGAGTTGCACACCATCGTCACCATATTGCGTTCCCAGAAACGCCTGGTAGGCCAAGGGGTTGTCGACAAAATCCCAGGTGTGGGCGTGCTGCGAATTGAGGTAACCCACGCCAGAAAAGAAACGCCCCGCTTTCAAGGACAAGCCCTTGCTCAGTGAAGTGGTCTGGATAAAGGCCTCCTCGACTGAAACGGTGTTGTCCGGATGCAGCGAGATATTGGCCGCACCGCGCAGCCACGGATCGATATTGGCGGCAAGCCCGAGTTCGGACTCGGCCAGACCGAAGCCGCGCGAACCCGGTCCGGCACCGGCGGTTGCGGGCAGCTGCAAGCCAGTCATGTGGTAGCCGGCCGGGTCCTGGGACGTTCGGGTATAGCCGCCGGCAAGAATCAGGGACATCGCCGGATTGAAGGCGTTGGCTCCTCCACCAGACACGGCACTGGCAGCCACAGCAACGGTGGGCGGTGCGGATGCGGTATCGGTGGTGCCGGCCGCTGCAGCTGTTGCAGACTGTTCTGCCGCCACGAGCCGTTGTTCCATCGCTTTCAGCCTGGCTTCGTAGCTGGCGCGCATAGCTTCGATTTCACTTCGCAGTAATTGAATCTCGGCTGCGGTGCTGGACGCGGAATCGGCAAAAGCGCCAAGCGGCGCGACCAAGGCGAGCGCAAGGCTCGCTGTGAATAGTTTGTGCATGGGTGATTCCTCCCGACAATGCATTGAACAAAGCCCGGTCGCGCACTGCGCGGTCCGGACACCAGGGGTTCAAATCAATGCTGGAGAAACGGCGGCGCCCGGCTTTCGTAGGCGTGTGCTGCTGGCGTGTGAGGGACGCCAAGCAAGGAAGCGAAAACGACCTCTGCCAGAGCCCGGGCCGGCACTAGATCGGGCAGCGACACCAGCGGCGCACCGCCGATCAAGGCGGCGGCACTCAGGCACAGTTCGCAATGAGCCTGGTGGATAGCCTGCTGCTCATCGGGCTCACCAGCTTGCCCGGCATTAACATGCGAGAGCACATGCCAGGTGGCGGCAGTCTGCGCCAGTGGCAGCAACAGGGCAAGCCACAACAGCCACGCCATGTGGCGCTGCATGAACGGCTTGTGTTGCGCTGGTTGCATAGGGGACCGATGTTAGTCCAATCCTGACTCAAGCGTCGGTCTTGCCGCGAATCCGCAGCAGCAGTTCAGAAACCGACTTGTCAGCCAGGGCCGGCGCCGCCGCATCCTGAATCTGCGAGCGGATCAGTCGTTCGAGCATTTCCGCTTGTGGCGTGACGGGGCCTATGAAACGCGGTTCATTGCCGGCCGCCAACAGCAGGGTGGGGAAGTCCTCAACGTCAAGCGGGTGCAGCAGGTCGGCCTCGTCCTCGACATCGATCCAGAGAAACTCGACCTGCGGATACTTGGCCTGCACCTGAGCAAAGCGGCTCTGGTAGTCGCGACAGACACCACACCACGCGGCACAGAGGCAGACAACAAGGCCAGAA
>CAIYGK010000609.1 GCA_903925725.1 uncultured beta proteobacterium
ACCACCGTCAGCGCGCCATGACGCAATTTTTCAATCGCCAGAAGCGGCAGATAGCAGACATAGCCCTGCTGCTGCAGATTGAGCATCGCTCGCTGTTCCTGGCGAGGTTTGGTGTGAATGACGTACCAGCGCATGGTTGGTTTGGTGTGACAGTTTCCCTTGCATTGCTTGCGCCAGATCAACTTCGTGTGAACTTTGGCTAAGCCGCAAGCGTGATTCTACTTTGGAAACGGTTAGCTGATCAAGTCTGAAGGGAATGCGCCGATACATGGACCATGCATGAAAGATCGCGACCTTACCGCCGGCTTGCTGGTTTTGCGTCAGCTTTCGTGCTGGTCTGCTTAACGCTGGGAATGGGGCAGGCCAGTCTGATCGATCTTCCGGATCGCCTGCTGGCGTCAGTTGAAAAGCGCTGGGGCCGGCCGGCCTTGACGCGTCTGTCGGTCTGGCAAAGGCTGGTTCGTGAAAGAAGGACTGCCGGCGTGGGCAGCGCGCCCGACGCTCCGAATCTGCAGCCTGTGAACGGTTTTTTCAACCAGGTACCGTACTTCAGTGATCTGGAACACTGGGGAGTGGAAGATTACTGGGCGACGCCGGTTGAGATGCTGGCTTCCTTTGGCGGCGATTGCGAAGACTATGCAATTGGCAAATATTTCTCCCTGAAGGAAATCGGCGTTCCGATCTCCAGGCTGCGCATCACCTACGTGCGTACTGTCAATCTCAATGTGTCACACATGGTGCTGGCCTATTACAAGACGCCGGATGCAGAGCCGTTGATTCTGGACAATCTTGTCGGTGACATACGGCCAGCGTCGCAGAGAACCGATCTGGTGCCAGTCTACAGTTTCAACGACGATGACCTGTGGTTTGCTCAAGGCGGTGCCAATCTGGGTGGTGCAAGCAATGTGCGGCTGTGGCGCGACCTGCTGGAAAAACTTGCCAGAGAACAGCAGGTCTAGGCGCTAGAAACCTGGTACCGTTACACCGTTTTGCTCGATCATGGTCGCCAGTTGCTTGCGCGCCGCGCCTTGGGAACTGGTGATCATGCTGAAAACAAGGCTTTGGCGCTCCGGACTCAAAGTCTTGCCCTGGGCAAATGCCATTTGCACCAGGGTGGGTTGCAAACCGGCCTCTGTGCGACCGTATCGCAACGCCTTGTCAAACGCCACCCAGAACTCGGCGTTGATTTCACCTTTCAGTTGTTTGGTCAGCGCGAGGTAAGCCCACGAGTAAGGAAAAGTAGGACGCAGGACCGTGGCAGCACGGTAGTGGCTGATCGCCTCGGTCAGCAGGTTTTGTCGCAAGGTCTCCTGTTCACTGCCATATTTTGGCCAGCCCATGGCTTGCGCTCGGGAGGCGTGCAGATAACCGAGGTCGTCATGCAACTGCGGGTTGTCTGGCGTGATCTGAAGAGCAGCCTGCAATTCGTCGCGGGCACGAAGCCAAAGTTCAGTCGTCTGCACCGGGCCACGGTTTACGCGCCACTGAGTGACGGTCCAGCGGGTTGCAAGTGTGTCTGCATCGGACCATGCTATGCGTCCGCCGTGAAACAGGCTCAAGAGAGCAAAGACTGCCAGAATGAGAGCCGCAGCGCTCACTGCAATGCGATTTCTTAACGCTGCAGTAGACATGCCAATCAATCGTGTCGGTCGCCCAGAATCGCAGCCGGCTTGTCCTGCACCATTGCTTGCGCTACGGCGTCACCATAGCGGCTACGCAGGGCGTCGCGCCCTTCACTGAGCAGTGGAGGACGGTACGTCATGTTATGCGCGTCGGTTGCGGCCAAGCAGTTCCAACCCTCGTCAATCAGCTTGAAGGCTGTCTTTTGCGCAGGCACGCCAAAGCGGCCGGCAAGTGAACCTGCCGTCAATTGAAGCCAGCAGCCTGCCTCGGTAAACGGCTTGATCTTCTCTGTGTCTATCATGACCACCTTGTTGCGTTCCGGGTGCGCAATGACGGGGCGAATCCTTTGCTTGAGCAGCGCGTTGACGAAGCGGATGCTGCCAACGGGAATGATTTGCGGTGGAAATTCCAGCAGGAGAATGCGGTAACCGTCCACCTCACCCAGAAACGGAACATCGTTGGTGTCGATCAAATCAAGCAGTTCGTGACTCAAGTGGGCTTCGCATCCCAGGCTCACCTTCAGCGCAATGTTGGCCAATTGCAACTGTGCCGTGAACTCGGCGATGGCAACTTGCAGATTCTGCCTTTGATTGGGAAAACGCCCTAGGTACACATGCGATGTAAGCACCGAGTGCGTAATGCCGTCGGCCACGGCGGCGCGTGCCAATTCCAGAGCTTCCTGCAGGTTCTCCGGGCCGTCGTCAATGCCTGGCAAAAAGTGGCAATGCAGGTCAATCATGCGGCTTTGTCGGCGGCCTTGGTCTGGCCGGAGGAACCGTAAGCTCCACCGTACGTTCCACCGTAAGTCGAACCGTAGGCGCCGTAGCCGCCCTTGCCATAGCCGTGTTTGCCGTACCCATGCTTGCCGTAGCCGGAATATTCACCGTAATACTTCTCGGCCTTCTTGAGGTCCAGAGCATTCAAAACCACGCCGATGATATGGGCGTTGGCGCGTGTCAGGCGTCGTATGCCCTTGCGCGCCAGTGCATACGGCGTGCTCTGCGCCTTGCTGACAAAAATAACACCGGTGCTCTGGGACGCAATAACCAAAGCGTCACTGACCAGTTCAATCGGTGGCGAGTCAATCACAATCACTTCAAAGTGCTTGGCCAAGGCCTCGAGGGTGTGGGTGAAACGCTCGGATAGAAGCAGTTCCAGCGGGTTGGGGGGAATAGCGCCGGCGCCAAGCACGACCAGCTTGGAGTCCGTTACCTTCTGCACGCAGTCGTCCAAATTCGCCGTGCCGGCCACTAACTCTGATAAGCCCGGCTTAGTCGCATCGAGCCCATAAGTTTTCGTCACGCTGGGGCGGCGCATGTCGGCGTCCATCAGCAGTGTCCTCTTGGTGGCGGAGTGGGCCATGGCCAGATTGCATGAAAAAGTCGTTTTGCCTTCACCGGGGACGCTGGAAGTAATCAGAAGAATGCGCGACGCCACGTCAACCGAAGAAAGCAGCACGCCGGTGCGTGCGGTGCGAATAGCCTCTGCGTACACCGAATTTGGTGCGTTGAGCACCAACTGACCGCTGACGCTGCGCTCCAACTCTTCCGGGCTCAATATGGGTATGACAGTCAAAACTGGCTGCTTTAGACGCGACTCCACTTCCTCAGAGGTCTTGAGCGTATTGTCAAGTACGTCCAGCAGCAGTGCGAGCATGGCACCGATGAGCAAACCGACGAACAGGGCAACCGTGATGATGAGCGATTTCTTCGGTTTGATCGGTGATCCAGGCACGGCGGCGGGATCGACAACGCGCGCGACAGTGGTTTGCAGGTCGCTTGAGACATTGGTTTCCTTGGAACGCTTGATGAACATGTCGTACATCTGCCGGTTCGACTCGACTTCGCGCTCATACTGACCCAAAGCGAATTCCTTGCGGTTGATGTTCTGGACCGAACCGCGCGCGCCGGCTAACGCAGACTCCAGCATCTTCTCTGCGCTGCGAGCACGTTCATAGTCGTGGTTGATGCCGCCAACCACCAGGTCAATCTGCCGTTGCAGATTTTCGTCGGCAGATCTGGACTCGGACTCCGCTTGTATGAATTTCGGGTGATCCTTGCCGTAGCGCTGGGACACCTCGGCCAACCGACGTGAGGCATCACTGGCCTGACGTTTGGCATCGGAGACCTGTCCACTGTTCAAGACTGCTGGTTGCGAGGCCAGGTCTCCAGCGCTAGTTGCGTCCTTGATGACTTTGTAAGTTGCCTCGATGTCCGCACGACGCGAACGGGCTTCGATCAGGCGCATCTGCAGTTGCTCAATCTGGGGGCCGTTCGTGCTCTGTGTGGACTTGTCGACGTTCACCACACCGATTTTGTCCCGGTAGTCCTGCAGGGTTTGCTCGGACTGGTTGAGCTTTTCTTTCAGTCCTGACAGGCGCTCCTGTAGCCAGACCGACGCGGTTCGGGTCATCTGGTAACGCGCGTCGAGGTCGTTTTCGATGTAGGTCTGGGCCAGTGTGTTGGACACGGTGGCTGCCAGCGCTGCATTGGGGGCGGTGAAACGGATCACGACCAACTGGCTCAGACGAATCGGCTCGATCGTCAGATTGGCGTTGAAGCTGCCATAGACCGCCTCTGTCAGCGCCTGCTCGGTCCACTGCCTGGGGGCTTCTTCGGTGGCAAAGCCAATCTGTTTGAGAAAGGCAGCAAACCCCTTCTTTGGCGCGCGCGGATCAAAATCGGGGTTGTCGTAAAGCTTCAGCTTCTGAATCGCCTTCAGGGCCACTTCACGCGATTTGATGATTTCAACCTGAGTCTGGAAGTACTCGCGTGACGCGCCGACGCCAGCATAGACGTCTTCGATCGTGACCACTTTCTGCTTGTTGGTCTCTATCAGAATCGTGGTCTTGGCCTCATAAATCGGGGTGCTGACAAACGCGACGACGGCAGCCACCAAGGTGACAACCACGGCAAACGACAGGATGGCCCATTTGCGCTTGAGCAGAGTGCGCCCGTACTCAACAAAGTCCAGTCGTGGCTCCAACTCCGTCGGGTCATGAAAGAAAACGGGTTTGGCGGGCGCTGTGCCAGTCAATTGTGATTCAGCCATTAGAGAACTCGGGTTCAGAAGAAGGATTCTTCAACAAAGATGGTGTCGCCGGCGTTGACCGGCGTATTGATGTCAGCC
>CAIYGK010000610.1 GCA_903925725.1 uncultured beta proteobacterium
GTGTCCGGGGGAATGCCGGTCTCCCGCGCCAATTCGGGAATGTTGCGATTATGCGGCGGCAGCATCTGGGCAATGATCTTGGCTTTGAATTCCTCTGGATAAGTTGTCATCGTTTTCCTCTTTTAGCCCCCACTATAGGCTCACACATTCTCCTTGCGGGAGGCGACATCTATCCTGACACAGGGGGAGACCAGCAGGAAGACGAGCGTTCTGTTGACGCCGAATGAAAATTGACCATTTAAAGAGGTCTGTACCGATCGAAAATTGACCAGGCAATTCACGTATCCTGCTGAGTTTTTGGCAGGGGCAAAACGAGAGTGCATGAAATGTCAATGTTCGCAAAAGTAAGACGGTTGTTTCATCGTGACCACCTATCCATCAGTGAAATCCGGCGGCGGACGAGCCTGTCGCGGAACACCATCAAAGCCTGGCTCAAGGAAACCAGGACCGATGCCCACCAGTATCCCAAGAGGCCCAAGGTTGACGGCAAGCTGACGCCGTTTGTCCCCAGGCTGTTGTTGGCGTTGGATGCTGACTCGCGCCGGCCCAAGCGGGACCGGCGCACCGCATTGATGCTGTTTGAAACGATCAAGAAGGAGGGCTACACCGGCGGTTATTCCATCCTGACGGATTATGTCCGCGACCGGCGAAGGGGTTTGACGGCCTCAAGCAAACCGGCTTATGTGCCGCTCAAGTTCGAACTCGGCGAGGCCTTCCAATTTGATTGGAGCGACGAATGGCTGACGGTTGGGGGCGTCCACCGCAAGGTTCAGGCGGCGCATACCAAGCTGTGTGCCAGCCGTGCCTTTTTCCTTTCCGGCCATCCGACGCAAGCCCACGAAATGCTGTATGACGCCCACGCCCGGGCGTTCACTGCGCTGGGTGGGGTTCCAAGGCGCGGGATCTACGACAACATGAAGACGGCAGTGGACAAGGTGGTGAAAAGGACCAATGGCCGGGTTGTCAATTCGCGCTTTTACGCCATGACGGCGCACTATTTGTTCGAGCCGGATTTCTGCAATGTGGCGTCAGGTTGGGAAAAGGGCATTGTCGAGAAGAACGTGCAGGATTCCCGGCGCAGGGTCTGGATGGACGCCAAAACCCGGCACTTTGATTCATTTGAAGAATTGAATGCCTGGCTAGGCGAACGTTGCCGTGCACTGTGGCTGGAAGTCGGGCATCCGCATGATGCGGGCACCACCCTTGCGGAGGCCCTCGGGCAAGAGCAGGCCTATTTAATGCCGATGCCAACGCCCTTTGACGGCTACGTCGAAATCGTGGCCCGGGTGTCCAGTACCTGCCTGGTGACGGTGGAGTGCAACCAATACTCGGCCCCCTGCCGCCTGGCCAACAACAGGGTTGACATCCACCTGTATTCGGGCCGGGTTGACATCCATGCCGAGAATGCCCTCGTTGCACGCCATCAGCGTTTGCCGGGCCGCGACCAGGTCAGCTACGACTGGCAGCACTATATCCCGCTGGTTGAGAAGAAGCCCGGCGCATTGCGCAATGGCGCGCCCTTTGCCGACATGCCGCCTCCCTTGGCCCAACTGCAAGCAGCTTTGCGGCGGCGGGAACGGCAGCAAGGCGACCGGGCCATGGCCAAAGTGCTGGCCGCCGTGCCCGCCCATGGCTTGGAGGCGGTCTTGCAGGCCGTCGGGCAGATGCTGGATGCCGGGGTGGCCAGCATCGAACAGGTGGCCAACATACTGTCCCGGCTGAATGACCAGCCGATCCCGGCGCGGGTGGAAACCACCTTGAAACTCATCGAGGAACCGCTGGCCGACACCGCCCGCTACGACAGCCTGAATGCCCGGGGGGTGTCCCATGCCTGACATCATCAGCCGACTCAAAGCGCTGAAATTGCATGGCATGGCGGAATGCTACGCCGAAATTCAGGCGCAGAGCCCCGAATCAATCGGTTTGGCCGCACCGTTGCTCCGCCAATTGCTAGAAGCGGAGGCCACTGACCGAAGCCTGCGGACGATTCGTTATCAGATGAGTTCAGCCAAGTTTCCAATCCATCGGGCCTTGTCGGGGTTTGACTTCGGGCAATCCAAAGTGGACCAGGCGTTGATTCACCGGCTTGCCACCATGAAGTTCACGGATGCCGCGCAGAACCTGGTGTTGGTCGGGGGGACGGGCACGGGCAAAACCCATCTGGCCACGGCCATTGGTGTCTCCGGCGTCCAGAATCACCGCAAAAGGGTCCGCTTTTACTCCACCGTTGAATTGGTGAACACATTGGAACAGGAAAAGGCTGCGGGCAAACAAGGCAGATTGGCGCTCAGCCTGTTGCAGGTGGATTTGGTCATCTTGGATGAACTGGGCTATTTGCCCTTTTCACAGGCCGGCGGTGCATTGCTGTTCCATTTGCTCTCCAAGCTTTACGAACGCACCAGCGTCATCATCACCACCAATTTGACGTTCTCGGAATGGAGCAGCGTGTTCATCGATGCCAAGCTGACAACGGCTTTGCTGGACCGGCTGACCCATCATTGCCATATCGTGGAGACGGGCAACGAATCATTCAGATTCAAGGAAAGCAGCGCCATTGCCAAACAAAGGATCAAGTCCAGGGAGTCATCTAAACACTCATCAGCAATGCTAGAAACATCTGGGGGCGAGACTGGCGAGTAGGGTGAAGCAATAACGACACAACCCAAAAAGGAGTTCAAAACCGTCTCAGTTTGGTCGACTAATCCAGCGCGGTGTAGTACGCTGCACCGCTAAACCCCCTGGTCAATTTTCAATCGGTACGGCTGGTCAATTTTCGACCGGCGTCAACAATCTGAACAAGACAAAGCCCATTTAGCCAAACGTTCCAATGATCGACAAGCCAACCATGTTGAGAGTGCGGATTCTCCCGCCAAGGCTAAAGATTTTCGCGTAGGCGAAAATGACCACGATAAAAC
>CAIYGK010000611.1 GCA_903925725.1 uncultured beta proteobacterium
GGAACTGCTGCAAAGCATTGACATTGAAGGCTCCATCGAGAAGCTGCGCAATGATCCGACCGGCTCCGAGCTGAAGATCAAAAAGAACACGAAGCGCCACAAGCTGCTTGAGGCGTTCAAGAAGTCCGGCATCAAGCCCGAGTGGATGGTGCTTGAAGTGCTGCCGGTCCTGCCGCCGGACCTGCGTCCGCTGGTGCCACTGGACGGCGGTCGTTTTGCAACCTCTGACTTGAACGACCTGTATCGCCGGGTCATCAACCGCAACAGCCGTTTGCGTCGCCTGCTTGAATTGAAGGCGCCCGAAATCATTGCTCGCAACGAAAAGCGCATGCTGCAGGAAGCGGTTGACTCGCTCCTGGACAACGGTCGTCGCGGCAAAGCCATGACCGGCGCCAACAAGCGCGCTCTGAAGTCGCTGGCCGATATGATCAAAGGCAAGAGTGGCCGTTTCCGCCAGAACCTGCTGGGCAAGCGGGTCGATTATTCGGGTCGCTCGGTGATCGTGGTCGGTCCGACGCTCAAGCTCCATCAGTGCGGTCTGCCCAAGTTGATGGCGCTCGAACTGTTCAAGCCCTTCATCTTTGCCCGTCTCGAAGCCATGGGCATTGCTACCACCATCAAGGCAGCCAAGAAGGAAGTTGAATCCGGCACGCCCGTGGTCTGGGACTTGCTCGAAGAGGTGATCAAAGAGCACCCGGTGATGCTCAACCGTGCGCCGACACTGCACCGTCTGGGTATCCAGGCGTTCGAGCCCATCCTGATTGAAGGCAAGGCGATTCAACTGCACCCGCTGGTCTGTGCTGCCTTCAACGCCGACTTTGACGGTGACCAGATGGCTGTTCACGTGCCGCTGTCGGTAGAGGCGCAGATGGAATGCCGCACCTTGATGCTGGCGTCCAACAACGTGCTGTTCCCGTCCAATGGCGAGCCGTCGATCGTCCCCTCGCAGGACGTTGTGCTGGGCTTGTACTACACCACCCGCGAACGCATCAACGCCAAGGGCGAGGGCCTGATCTTCTCCGATATCGGCGAGGTACAACGTGCTTTTGATGCCGGCGAAGTCGAGCTGACTGCACGCATCAATGTGCGGCTGACCGAGTACACCAAGGACAAGCAAACCGGTGAACTGCTGCCTTCGACCAAGCTGTGGGATACCACTGCGGGGCGGGCCCTGCTGTCGGAAATCCTGCCCAAGGGTCTGCCATTCTCGAACCTCAACAAGGCGCTGAAGAAGAAGGAAATTTCCAAACTCATCAACGTCTCGTTCCGCAAGTGCGGCCTGAAAGAGACCGTGGTATTTGCCGACAAACTGCTGCAAAACGGTTTCCGTCTGGCAACCAAGGCTGGCATTTCGATCTGTATTGACGACATGCTGGTCCCGGTTGAAAAGCAGGGCATCATCGAGCGCGCTGAAAAAGAGGTCAAGGAGATTGCCCAGCAATACACCTCTGGTCTGGTTACCTCAGGTGAGCGCTACAACAAGGTGGTTGATATCTGGGGCAAGGCCGGCGACGAAGTCTCCAAGGTCATGATGGCGCAGTTGTCCAAAGAAACAGTCACCGACCGTCATGGCAAGCAGGTAACGCAGGAGTCCTTCAACTCCATCTACATGATGGCTGACTCTGGTGCTCGCGGCTCGGCTGCCCAGATCCGCCAGGTAGCTGGTATGCGCGGCCTGATGGCCAAGCCCGATGGCTCCATCATCGAGACACCGATCACGGCGAACTTCCGTGAAGGGCTGAACGTGCTGGAGTACTTCATCTCCACCCACGGCGCTCGCAAAGGTCTTGCTGATACGGCTCTGAAGACCGCCAACTCAGGCTACCAGACACGGCGTCTGGTTGACGTGACACAGGATCTGGTGGTGACGGAGCATGACTGTGGCACGCACGGCGGCTACCTGATGCGCGCCATTGTCGAAGGCGGCGAAGTCATCGAGTCCCTGCGCGATCGCATCCTGGGTCGCACCGCGGCTGATGATGTGATCCATCCGGAAAACCGTTCCGTACAGGCCAATGCCGGTGACCTGCTGGACGAAGACCTGATCGAAGAGCTTGAAGCTGCGGGCGTGGACGAAGTCAAGGTACGTACGGCACTGACCTGTGAAACACGGTTTGGCATCTGCGCCAAGTGCTATGGCCGCGATCTGGGCCGTGGCGGTCTGGTCAATGGTGGTGAAGCAGTCGGCGTGATTGCCGCTCAATCCATCGGTGAACCGGGTACCCAACTGACCATGCGCACCTTCCACATTGGTGGCGCGGCCTCACGTGCCGCGATCGCGTCGAGCGTCGAAGCCAAGTCCAACGGAAACATTGGTTTCAACGCGACGATGCGCTATGTGACCAATGGCAAGAAAGAACTTGTGGTGATTTCCCGCTCCGGCGAAATCGTCATTCATGACGAACATGGACGCGAGCGCGAACGCCACAAGGTGCCGTATGGTGCCGTGCTGGCAGTCAAGGCTGACCAGAGCATCAAGGCTGGTGCCATTCTTGCCAACTGGGATCCGTTGACGCGCCCGATCATTACCGAGTTTGCCGGCAAGGCCCATTTTGAAAATGTGGAAGAAGGCCTGACGGTAGCCCGCCAGGTCGACGAAGTGACCGGTCTTTCGACCATGGTCGTCATCGATCCGAAGCGTCGTGGCGCTGCCAAGGTGGTACGCCCCCAAGTCAAGCTGATCGACGCCTCCGGCAATGAAGTCAAGATTCCCGGAACCGATCACTCGGTGACGATCGGCTTCCCTGTTGGCGCTCTGGTGCAGGTGCGTGACGGTCAGGACGTGGGCCCGGGTGAAGTGCTGGCCCGCATTCCAATTGAAGGCCAGAAGACGCGCGATATTACCGGCGGTCTGCCACGTGTTGCTGAACTGTTCGAGGCGCGCTCGCCCAAGGACAAGGGCGTGCTGGCAGAAATGACAGGTACCGTGTCCTTCGGCAAGGAGACCAAAGGCAAGATCCGTTTGCAGATTACCGATCCGGATGGTCTGGTTTGGGAAGAGCTGGTGCCCAAGGAGAAGAGCATCATCGTGCACGAAGGCCAGGTTGTGAACAAGGGCGAAAGCGTGGTTGACGGTCCGGCCGATCCGCAGGACATCCTGCGGCTGCTGGGTTCCGAAGAACTGGCGCGCTACATTGTGGACGAGGTGCAGGACGTGTACCGCTTGCAGGGCGTGAAGATCAACGACAAGCACATTGAGGTGATTGTTCGCCAGATGCTGCGCCGCGTGGTTGTCGAGAGTGCCGGTGACTCCAGTTACATCAACGGTGAGCAGGTCGAGCGTTCCGAGATGCTCAATACAAACGATGCCCTGCGTGCGGAAGGCAAGGTCCCCGCGACTTTCACCAACCTGTTGCTGGGCATTACCAAGGCCTCCCTGTCCACTGACAGCTTCATCAGCGCTGCGTCCTTCCAGGAAACCACACGGGTTCTGACCGAGGCGGCCATCATGGGCAAACGCGATGAACTGCGTGGTTTGAAAGAAAACGTGATCGTCGGCCGCCTGATTCCGGCCGGTACCGGTCTGGCCTATCACGAAGCGCGCAAAGTTCGTGAAAACATGGACGACGTCGAGCGCCGCGCCATCGCTGACGCGGAAGCGGCCGAACTGGCTGGGGTGGGCGAAGGCTCGCAAGCCGACGAGGGAGCGGTGTCCGAGTAAGGACTCAGCCCGACTGAAGACGTGACGCCTCAAGCCTGTTGACGCTGGCTTGAGGCGTTTTGCATCCAGCTTGAAAACCATGAGTCCTTCTGTCGTTTTGTGGCTTGGCGTGGCCGTGTTGTTGTTCTGGGCTGTCGGCGCGTACAACCGGCTGGTGCGTCTGCGTTCGCAAGGTCTTGCCGCATTCGCGGTGCTGGAAGGACTTCTCAGCCAATTTCTGCCGATTGCAAGCTCTGGACTTCCCGATCTGGACGGGCTCGCTGCCTGCGTTGATCAATTCCGGGTAGCACTGAAAATGTGTCGTTCGCAGCCTCTGAATGGCGCAACCATTGGCGCTCTGACCATGGCCTATGAGACCATGTGCCTGAGTTGGCTGCGCCAGCGTCAATTGGCGCAGCAGCGCGGGTCGACTGAGCTGCCTGAGGCACTGCCATTGCGGTGGGAGCAACTTGTTGCGCAGACCGAAATGGCGCGAGCCGATTTCAATAAGGTGGTTGCCAGGTACAACGCAGCTGTGAATCAGTTTCCCGCCGTATTGCTGGCACGCCTGTTTGGCTTCAGAACAGCCCAGTCGCTGTAATCTCGATGAGCAACGGTCAGGTTCAACCGATTCTCTTGTGGCGGCAGTTGCAGTCGGTAGCTGCTGTTCTGCTTGCAGTACGTGCCGGCGTGTCGGGTACCGCAGCATTGGCTGAAGTTGGTGCCGAATTGCGGCCAGGCGTGCAAGCACTCGTATTTCAGGTCCTGCGCTCCTTGGGACGAGCCCAGGCACTGCGCCAACTGCTGGCCAATCGAACGCCAGCACCCGCAGTCGACGCCTTGCTATGTACTGCGCTGGCGCTGATGTGGAGTGAAACGAACGCACCCTACGAGCCGTTCACCCTGGTCAATCAGACTGTGGAAGCGAGCAAGAAGGACAGGAGTACAAGCGCTCAGAGTGCCTTCATCAATGCCTGCCTGCGTCGCTTCCTGCGGGAGCGCCAGGCACTGCTTGCTGATACCGACGCTGATCCGGTGGCACGCTGGAATCATCCACGGTGGTGGATTGATCGCGTTCGATTGGAGTGGCCGAAGCAATGGCAGGAAATTCTTCTGACCAGCAACCGTCAGGCACCGATGAGCTTGCGCGTCAACGCCCGACGCTCGGCAACACAGGCCTACTTGCAAACCTTGGTGGCGACCGGCGTGCAAGCCCGTGCTTGCGGCACTAGCGGCATCACGCTGGAGCGGGCCAGACCCGTGCAGCAATTGCCCGGCTTTGCAGATGGGGTGGTATCGGTACAGGACGGCGCAGCGCAGCTGGCCGCCCCGCTGCTGTTTTCAGGGTTGCGATCTGACGCGCCAATGCGGGTTCTGGACGCCTGCGCTGCCCCCGGCGGCAAAACGGCCCATTTGCTGGAGATCGCCGATTGCCAGGTGACAGCGCTTGATGTAGACCCACTGCGTTGCGAGAGAATCCGGGAAGCCCTGCAGCGCCTGGGTTTGCAAGCGAATGTCCTGACTGGGGATGCTGCCGATCCGCGCGCCTGGTGGGACGGTAACTTGTTCGACGCCATTTTGCTCGACGCTCCCTGTTCCGCATCGGGCATTGTGCGACGTCATCCGGATGTACGCTGGTTGCGCCGCGAGTCCGATATTGCCCAACTTGCACTGGTCCAAGCCAGGTTGCTGAAAGCCTTGTGGCCCTTGCTCAAGCCACAGGGGCGACTGCTTTACTGTACCTGTTCGATCTTCAGGGCCGAAGGGGAAGATCAGATACAAACGTTTCTTGCACACAACACCCAGGCCTCCTTGCTGCCTTCGCCTGGGCATTTAATGCCTCTGGACAGGGCAAATTGGGAATCCGTCCCGGACAATGCAATGGGTGACCATGACGGCTTTTATTACGCACTGCTTGAAAAGCGCA
>CAIYGK010000612.1 GCA_903925725.1 uncultured beta proteobacterium
CACAACACTCGATAGCAACACAAGAGTTTTTTGGCGCCAACTTGGTCCACGCCCGATCTTTTTCAAAAAAGCATGGGATCGCGCTAAATCAATGGGCCTGAATTGCCGTTAAGCCATTAAGGCTGCAATTCACAGGATCTGGTTTGCGGTGTTTCAGAGGCCCAAGTCGAGTGTGCAAATGAGCGTCACCACAGTTATCTTTGCTCTATTCCTGCCGGTCGTGTGCATCGCGGCCGCCACGGGGCTGATGCGTCTGTTTGACGTGAAGGACGCTACTCCTGAACAAACTCAATCCGAAGTTGAAAAGTTGCTGTGGGAGGCTAACCGGGAAGTAAAGATTCGCCGGCGGGTTCGGGCGGGCGCGCCAGTCAATGCAGCATTCGCCGATTTTTCGCACTTCACGCCGCTGCGCGAGAATCGACTGCGGTCCCCCTTGGCCTGAGTCAGCTTGTCCTGATTGGTGTTTACGGGCGTGTCCGCGAAGGCGCCAACTGTACGATTCCGCCGAAGATCGGCTGCATTTGTGCGCGCTATTATCAGCCAACAGATCCCGACAGGAATTCACCGTGGCGCAAGACGAAAAGACAAGTCAGACAGAGATAGGACGGAAAAGGGCGTGGCTTCTGCCGACACTTTTCATCATCTTCATCGTGGGCACAATCACGTTTTTGATGGTCATTGATGCCATCTATGCTCCAGACGCGGGTGCTCCCTTATCGGCAGAGGACAGCGTTGGCCTATGAGCTGCCAGGCCCGGCACCGCGTGCTGAGATACATCGCCATGACTGAATGGATGTGGCCCGCGATGAAGCAGATATTCCTGCTCTTGCTGCTGTCTCTGGCAAACAGCGCCAACGCGCGGGAGTCGTTTGTTGGACGGGTCACCTATGTCACCGATGGCGACACGCTTTGGGTGCAACCCGATACGGGTGGCGCGGCGCGCAAACTTCGCATGCTCGGCATGGATGCGCCGGAAATTTGCCAGAGCGGTGGCAAAGCGGCGCGTGACTTGCTGGCGCAATGGGCGCTGCAGCAGCGTGTCTCTGTCATGGTCAGTTACTACGACCGATGGGGCAGAGGGCTGGCCACGGTTGCGCTGGACGGCAAGGATTTGGGTGCGCAAATGGCGCGTGCAGGTCAGGCATGGTCTTATGGCTGGCGCGGCCGGCCTGGAATGTATGCCGCAGAAGAAACGCAGGCGCGCCAGTCACGCCTTGGTGTGTTCGCTGCAAGCCATCCGGAGTCGCCGCGCGCGTTTCGCAAACGACATGGATCGTGTCATCCGGACAAGAAGTAAACCTCAGTGCGGCTTGCCGCAGACCGGACAGTCAGGTTGACGCGCGATACGCACTTCAGTGAACTCCATGCTGCGGCCATCGAGCATCAGCAATCGACCAGCCAGTGATTTCCCCGTTGCACTGAGCAGCCTGAGTGCCTCGGCTGCCTGCATGGATCCGATGATGCCCACCAGCGGTGCGAAGACGCCCATGGTGGCGCAATTCGTCTCCTCAAAGAGCGTCTGGGGTGAAAAGATGCAGGCATAACAGGGGGAGTTGCCGTCGCGCGAGTCGTAAACGCTTATTTGTCCATCGAAGCGGATTGCCGCGCCAGAGACCAGTGGTTTGCAGTGTCTGACGCAGGCGACGTTGATGGCTTGACGCGTGGCAAAGTTGTCGCAGCAATCCAGCACCACATCGGTCTGTGCCACCAGAATGTCCAGCAGGGCGGTGTCGGCCCGCGCCTGCAAGACCTCAACCTGAACCTCCGGATTGATGGCAGCGATGGCGCTCTGGATGGATTCGACCTTGGGCTGGCCTATGCTCGCCGTGTTGTGGGCAATCTGCCGCTGCAGATTGGTCAGGTCCACCACGTCGTGATCGACCAGGGTGATGTGGCCAACACCAGCCGAACCCAGGTAAAGCGCAACCGGTGAACCGAGGCCGCCAGCTCCGATGATCAACGCGCGACTGGCGAGAATTCGCTGCTGGCCCTCAATCCCGATTTCGTCCAGCAGGATGTGCCGTGAATAGCGCAGCAACTGCTCGTCGGTCATGCGGCGCTCATTCTTCCTTTTTTTCTTCCTTGCGTTCAACCAGTGTCTTGCTGACCAGAACCGGCTGACCTTTGAGCTGGTTGATCGCCTGTGCCAGCTGGAAATCCTTCTCGGTGCCAAACTCAGGTAGTCTGCGATCAGCCAGCGGCTTCTTCATTTCTTCTTCCAGTTTCAGGCGTGCTTCCTCGCGTGCCTTTTCGCGCGAATCGTCCTTCTTTTCGTCGCCCTGACCACTGTTGAGGTGCTTCTCCAGGTCAGCTTCGCGCGTCCGCAGGGCTGCAAAAAGATTGCCACCTTCGGTCTCGTCCACCATCACGTCGGGCACGATGCCCTTGGCCTGAATCGATTTGCCGCTCGGCGTGTAGTAACGGCTGGTGGTGAGCTTCAATCCGGCAGTCGGGCAGTTATCCATTCGGAATGACGGATCAAGGCAGACCGCCGTCTGCACCGAGCCTTTGCCGAATGTCTGATTACCCAGCAGGGTGGCGCGCTTGTGGTCCTGCAACGCACCGGCGACGATTTCGCTGGCCGAAGCCGAACCTTCATTGACAAGCACCACCAGTGGTACCGTCTTGAGCGCGCCCTTGGTCACTTCCTGCAGACGCTTGAGCGGGTCTGGACCACCACGTCGATGGTAAAACTCGGCCGAGGCTTTATGCACAAATTTGCTTTCCGGCAGTTGGCCATTGGCCGAGACCACAGTCACGTTTTCCGGCA
>CAIYGK010000613.1 GCA_903925725.1 uncultured beta proteobacterium
AACACCGCAGGAGTTAGACTTTCTTCAAACATCGGGCTCGTCGCTTTAAAAAGCGACCTAGCTGTTGGCCTGTCTGTTTCGACCCACCCAAGGAATCACATGCTTTTTGAATCTTTCACCGCGCGCAAGTTGCAACTGAGCAACCGGACTGTCATGGCGCCGATGACCCGCAGCCGCGCGGTACAAGCCAATACGCCCAATGAATTGATGGCCCACTACTATGGCCAGCGTGCCTCAGCCGGACTGATCATCACCGAGGGCGCCTCTCCCTCACCCAATGGTCTGGGCTATGCGCGCATCCCCGGTTTGTTCAACGCGGATCAGGTGCGTGGCTGGAAACTGGTGACCGATGCGGTGCACGCCAAGGGCGGCAAGATCGTGGTGCAACTGATGCACACCGGCCGTGTGACGCACGACGGCAACCTGCCCGCAGGCGCCGAGGTCGTTGGTCCCATGCCAGTCGCCTGCCCGGGCGAGATGTACACCGATGCGCAGGGCATGCAGCCGCACAGCACGCCGCGCGCCATGACCGACAAAGACATCGCCGCCGCTGTCGAGGAATATGCCCAGTCCGCAAGATTGGCGATCGAAACCGGTTTTGACGGCGTTGAATTGCACGCCGCCAACGGCTACCTGATCGAGCAGTTTCTCAACCCCAACGTGAACCAGCGCAGCGACGCCTACGGCGATGGCATTCATGGGCGCAACCGCTTTGCGCTGGAAGTCGCGCGAGCGGTGTGTTCGGCCATCGGCGCCGAGCGGGTCGGTCTCAGGTTGTCGCCTTACGGTGTCTTCAACGGCACCGGAGCCTTCCCGGAGGTGGACACGCAATACCTGGCGCTGGTCAGCGAACTTTCCACGCTTGAACTACTGTATCTCCACCTGCTCGATCATTCCGCGATGGGCGCGCCGCCGGTGCCGGCCGCACTGAAGGCGCTGCTGCGCCAGACTTTCAAGGGACCCTTGATCCTGGCCGGCGGCTTTGACCGAGCCAGTGCCGAAAGCGCCCTCGCGGCCAATCAGGCGGATCTGATTGCCTTTGGCCGCCCCTTCCTGGCCAACCCGGACTTGGTTGATCGCATGCGTGCCAACGCAACACTCATCGCGCCGGACAAGGCGACGTTTTACACGCCGGGCGCCAAAGGCTATACCGACTATCCGGCGCTGGCGGCGTAACAGGCGGAGGTCGTTGCCATGCTGCTCGTCACACCTATCGTTGCTTCCCTGCTGACCATGTTTTATGTCCGCCTGACCTTCAACGTCATTGGGCTGCGTCGAAGCCTCAAGGTCAGTCTGGGCGATGGTGGACTTGAGGTGCTGGAACGCGCCATCCGTGCCCATGGCAATTTCGCCGAATACGTTCCGCTCGCGCTAATTCTTCTGGCCTGCCTTGAATTCAACCGCGCTCCTTCAGCGGCAGTCTGGCCGCTCGGGTTGCTGCTGTTGGCGGGGCGCGTGATTCACGCCGTCGGTGTCAATGCACCCGTCAAAGGAGCTGCCTCATCCAACCGCGTGCGCGGCATGGTGGTCACCGTGCTGACCTTGATCGGCCTGGTAGTGGCCAATTTGAGTTGGCTCGTCTACCACCAGTTTGTACTCTGATCCGAGTATCTACCCCGCGCCTGCCTTGCGTTGCTGCACGCGCCGACCCGGGTGTCCATTGGGGCAGCCGTGCCAACTGCCGTTCCAGACACTTTGCTGGCACACACCACAGTCCGCTTTCCGACGCTCCAGTTCAACGCCGTAATGAAGCAGTTCGTGGCGACCCGCAAAGTGCCCTAGGACTAAACCGCTCGCGCGGTAAGTCGCTTCGAAGTGGTGTTGGTGTTTGTTGCAGGGCGAGTTCGTGGCTATGTTGTGAACCGGGGCAATCGGCCTC
>CAIYGK010000614.1 GCA_903925725.1 uncultured beta proteobacterium
CATCAGGCGGATCGCTACGGCAACGTCATCGCATGGGCGCTGCATCACCGCCGCTGGATGGCCGTCATCGCGCTGCTCAGCCTGATTGCGTCCGTGGTGTTGCAAGTGACGGTGGGTGGCTCCGAGTTTCTGCCCAAGAGCGATTCAGGCAACCTCTTGATCGAAGTACGCACGCCATCCTCCTCGTCGGTGGAATATGCCCGTCTGAAGATGGAACGCGCAGCCGAACTGGCACGCACCATCCCGGAAACCAAGGAAACCAACAGCAATATTTCGACCAGTGGCGGTCGCATTTATGTCGACATTGGCAAACGCCACACGCGTTCCCGCAGTGCCAACGAAATTGCTGCAGAGTTGCGCGAGAAGGTGCGCACACTGGTGGGTGCCGAGTACACGGTGCTCGATGACCTGAACAACGGTGCGCGCAAGCCGATACAGATCGACTTTACTGGCGTGGATTCACGCAAGCTCCTGGAGATAACCAGTGCCTTCATGGACAAACTGCGTCTGGTGCCGGGCGCGGTCGATGTCGGCCTGTCGCAGCAGGACCCGAAAAAGGAACTCAGGATTGAACTGAACCGCGGCCTGGCAAACTCCATGGGCATCTCGGCCAACGATGCGGCGCAGGCTCTGCGAGTGGCGTTTGCCGGAATTGAAGTTGGCGACTGGGTAGACCCTACCGGTGAGACCCGCGATGTGGCAGTGCGCCTGCACCCGGACGACCGCGTCAGCAAGGAGAGCATCGAACGTCTGCCGATTGCCGTGGCCGGTACCAACCTGATGGTGCCGCTGGATCAGATTGCGACGATCACCATGGGCAAGGGACCGTCAGGGATTGAGCATACCAATGGCAAGCGCAACATCACCGTGTCGGCCAATGCTCAGGGCCGCTCCAATGGCGAGGTGACCGAAGACGCCATGAAACTCGCCAGGACCTTTGACTATCCGCCCGGCTACGGGCTCTCGCTCGGTGGTGCCGGACAGGATCAGAAAGAACTGTTCACGGAGATGTCGATTGCGCTCGTTTCCGGTATCGGACTGATGTACCTTATTCTGGTCATGCAGTTCGGTTCGTTCACGGCGCCGTTGGCAGTGATGCTGTCGCTGCCGCTGTCGCTTATCGGCGTGGTGCTGGCGCTGCTCATCACTCGGGGCACGCTCAATCTGATGAGCTTCATCGGCGTCATCATGCTGATGGGACTGGTAGCCAAGAACGCGATTTTGCTGCTGGATGCCGCACGCAAACGCGAAGCACAGGGTGTGGACCGTGAAGAGGCTCTGATGCACGCGGGGCGGGTCCGTTTGCGGCCCATCCTCATGACCACTTTTGCCCTGATTGCCGGCATGTTTCCGGTTGCGCTGGGGCTCGGCGAGGGCGGCGAGTTCTATCAACCCCTGGCAGTGGCGATCATAGGCGGCACCATCACCTCCACGCTGTTGACGCTGCTGGTGGTGCCAACCTTCTACGACAGTATCGAAATCGCGAGAGACCACGCGATTGCCAAGTTCCATACCCGATCGCAAGCGCGAAACGCCTTTCTGGCCTTCATGCAAACCATGCTTGAAGCTGTGCTGGCCCTGCTGATGGTGCGGTGGCTATATCGGTTATTGAAAGGCATGGTGTTTTGGAGCAGAGCTCGGATGGTCAAAAGATAGAGGCAAAAAAATGCCCGCAGACCATGGTCTGCGGGCATTCTTGATTTCGACTGGAAGCTATCAGAACTTGTAGTCGTACTGGGCAGTCAGCTTCATCGTCCGCGGCGCGTTGTAGCTCTGTACAGAACCGTAGGTCGTGCGGATTGACGTCGCGTTGGTGTTGTACATACGCTCTTCAATCGTTTCTATCGCCTGACGGTTGAACAGGTTGAAGATGTCAAGCTTGACGTTGAATCCCTTGAAGCCAGCCGGTTTGTAGCTGAAGTTCACGTCAAGCCGGAGATCCGGCGGCAGATTGCCGTAAGAACCACGCGGAGCATAGACACCATTGCAGAAGAAGTAGGCCGAGCCGTATCCTGAGTAATTGGTGATGACGGACGGAGTGCTGTAAATGTCACTCGTCGTGCTCGTGCTGGGCGCATTACCAATGCAGTTGCGCGGACGCCCTGACGCTGCCAGGAAGTTGCCGCCAATGCCCCATTCCGAGTCAACCTGGTAGTAGCCAAAAAGCTTGACCTGGTGGGTACGGTCGTTCGGCAGCAAGCCATCCGCGCCGACAGCAAACTCAGGGAAGTCCCAGGCTTGTGTGGTCGCCACGTCAGCCTGGCCAATATCGGAGAGCACCTGACCTTCAGTATTGCCCCAGTTGCGCGACCAGGTATAGGTCGCCTTGCCCCACCATTTGCCATCAAACGGATGCTCGGCAAACAGGTCGATCGCCACATACTCGCGTTTGACCGGCGGCAGAGCCATGTCGGCGGCCGTCAGGACAATGTGGTTCAAAGTCCCGTTGCCAGTCATGTCGATATTGAACGTATTGGTAATACCGGGATTGAACAGAGCACAGTTGTAGCCACCGAAGTTGGTGGTGTCAACATTGTTCCGCGCAGCCCAAGCCAGGAAGGGCCGGTCGTCGCAATGATCGTCAATAGCAGTGCGCATATTGCGATAAGTGAACTTGCCGCCGACATTCAGTGCCTTGGACACGGCTTTTTCAAACCCAATGGCGTACTCGTCCTGGAAATTGCCCTGCATATCCTGGGCAGCGACGGAGCGCGGATCCTTGGCCTGGCCGTATTCGTTGTTGTTCGAATACGGATTGCCCAAAGAGGTCAGGCCGGTAGGCGCACCCGTGACCGGATCCACGCCGGTGTAGACGAAGCGCTGGGTTGTGTACAGTGAAGAACCGGCACCACGGATGGCAACGTTGGTTGGCAGCGGCACGTGGTAGCGACCGATGTTGGCAAACAGCTTGGCTGAAGCGTCGCCATACATGTCCCATGACGCACCGAGGCGCGGCGCCAACTGGGTTGGCAGGTTGATGTACGAAGCGCCATCGCCATTCTTGTTGTTGAAGCCCTCGTTGCGCAGACCGAGCGACAACAGGACGTTGTCGGTGAGTTTGTACTTGTCTTCAATGTACCAGGCTGTCTGCTCCACGGTTGGCGTAGAGGCAGCGGAGAACAGTATCTTCTCAACAATGTAACCCTGCTGTGCGTACGGGTTCCCGGCAACCGTGTTGGGCGCGGCAAAGACGCCACTTCGCGTATCGGTGGGATCGGTCTTGCCATATTGCCAGACACCACCACCAGGATAGGCGTTGCCCGATTTCGATGTGATCACGTTGCGATCCAGGCCAACCCGAATATTGTGCTGAGCGTTCAGCTTGTATTCAGCATCCAGACGCACGCCCCTGTTCTGGTCAAACGCGCCATCAATGAGCGTGTTGGCAGTAGTCGTCTGCGGATTCGGATAGGCGAAGCCCGGAATCTGAACGCTGGAGTCAGACAAGGCCCGGAACAGGGTCGGGTCATATCCGGCAGGTGCGAATACGTGCGGGCTGTAGGACTTGCCGATCAAGCCGGTGACCGTCAGGTCATCGGTCAGATAGCCGGTGTACTTCAGAATATCGGTCACTGAACCTTGCTGCGCTGCAACC
>CAIYGK010000615.1 GCA_903925725.1 uncultured beta proteobacterium
AATCCAAAGTCAAGGTCTTCTTGCAAGATTCGTGCCTTTATGAAGTCCCTCCTGTCCCATCCCTTTTTGCTACTTGTCCTGGCGCTTGGCGTAGGCTTCGCGCACGCTGAAAAGGCCGACCGTGACAAGCCAATGAACGTGGAGGCGGACGCCCTGCGCTACGACGATCAGAAGCAGACCAGCGTTTTCAGCGGCCGGGTGGTTTTAACCAAGGGCACGATTCTTATTCGGGCCGCAAAGATTGATGTGCGACAGGACGCACAGGGTTACCAGTCCGGTTTGATCACTGCCGAGCCAGGCAAGCTGGCCTTTTTTCGGCAAAAGCGTGAAGGCCTGGATGAGTACTTCGAGGGCGAAGGCGAGTTGATCGAATACGACGGTCGCGCCGATACTGCCAGGATCAGCAGCAAGGCGCAATTGCGGCGCTACCGTGGCGCGACGCTGGCCGATGAATTTACTGGCGCCGTCATCGTTTACAACAACACAACCGACATGTTCAGCATTGACGGCACCGTGCCTGCCGCCGGCTCCAGTTCCAGCACCGGCGGGCGTATCCGGGCGATGCTCATACCCAAGCCCCCGACGCAGGCCTCCAGCGCGCCAGCAAGCGCGGCCCCCCCTGCCGCTCTGCGCTCAAGCACCACGCTGGGCGGAGAGAAGAAGTGACGTCCGGCAATCTGCCCGATGAGGCGCCGCTGCGCGCTGATGGCAGCCAATGCGAAAGCCGCCTGGAAGTCAGTCACCTGCAGAAGTTTTACGGCAGTCGCAAGGCAGTGAAAGACGTTTCCCTGACGGTTTGCAAGGGTGAAGTCGTGGGCTTGTTAGGCCCCAATGGGGCCGGCAAGACGACATCCTTCTACATGATTGTCGGCCTCGTGCAAGCCAGCGCGGGTGACATCACGATTGATGGCCAGTCGATTGCCCACATGCCGATTCACCGCCGAGCCCGCCTGGGGTTGAGTTACCTGCCGCAGGAGGCCTCCATTTTTCGCAAGCTCAATGTTGAAGAGAATGTGCGGGCGGTACTTGAGTTGCAGCGCGATGATGCGGGCAAGCCACTGGCCAAGGACGAGATCGAGAAGCGTTTGACGGGTTTGCTGCAAGACCTGCGCGTCGAGCACTTGCGCCAGACACCGGCATTGGCCCTGTCGGGTGGTGAGCGCCGTCGCGTCGAGATCGCTCGCGCCCTGGCGACGCAGCCCCGCTTCATCCTGCTTGATGAGCCCTTTGCCGGCATCGATCCGATCGCGGTGATCGAAATCCAGCGCATCATCAGTTTCCTCAAGCAGCGCGGCATTGGCGTTCTGATCACCGATCACAACGTGCGCGAGACGCTGGGTATCTGTGACCACGCCTACATCATCAGCGATGGCAGCGTGCTGGCACAAGGCACGCCCTCCGAGATCGTGAACGACGCCGAAGTGCGGCGCGTTTATCTCGGCGAACACTTCAAGATGTGAACATGTCGACCCCCACGCTCTGCACTGCCGTGTCATCGCTGCCCCCCGAGGGGGCGTGGCCTGGCTTGGGGCGGCCCGGCGCGGCGGCCTGACATGAAACAAGGTCTCTCACTAAGAGTTTCGCAGCATCTGGCGTTGACGCCGCAGTTGCAGCAGTCGATCCGCTTGTTGCAGCTCTCCACGCTGGAACTGAGCCAGGAAGTTGGCCAGATGCTCGATGAGAATCCGTTTCTGGAACTGAGTGCGGACGAGGCGCCGCGTGAGGATTTTGGTCTGACGCAAGCCGACACACCAGTTCGCAAGGAGGATATCGAGGCCGAGTATGTGAGCAGCGCCGGCGCTGACTACGTTACCGCCACCGTCTCTGCTACCGACAATGACGCTGATGCCACCCAGCTTTCGGCCGACGATGGCCAGAACTGGGAGGGGGATGGCTGCGTCCAGATCTCGCCTGACGATAGTGAATGGGGCGGTGACGCGCGCGCGCACGGCAACAACCTCAACAATAACGACGACGCAGAGATCACCGAATTGGCGCGCTCACAGGAATCGCTGCAAAGCCATCTGCACACGCAGGCGCTGGCCTTGCGCCTGAGCCAGGAAGATCGCGCCGCCCTGAGCTTCCTGATTGAATCGGTGAACGACGACGGCTATCTTGAAGACTCTGTGGAAGCACTTGCCAGCGGCCTGGGCGCCGGTGACGAGACGCAGCTTGAGCAACTGGTGCATCACTTCACGGTCGCACTGGGCTTGCTGCATAGTCTGGAGCCCGTAGGAGTCGGCGCCCGGAACCTGGCCGAGTGTCTGACACTGCAGCTCAAGGCTTTGCTGGCGCAGGCGAAGCGTGAGCCCGGCAGGACCGGTGCCACCCTGAATGTCGCATTGCGCATTTGCAGCCAGCCGATGGACTTGCTGGCACGGCGCGACATCAAGCGCCTGGTGCAACTGTGCCACGCCACGGACGCTGCGGTGCGCGAGGCGATTGCCCTGATCGGGCATCTGGAGCC
>CAIYGK010000616.1 GCA_903925725.1 uncultured beta proteobacterium
ATGATCGCCCGTTTAGATGGTTGTATTTACTGACTGTATTCCCGTTCCGCTCAAAGCGCGACCTTTTTCTTCATGTCCACGTGACATGATTCAGGGTTGTGTTGCCAGACCGCGTGTCGGGACGCGCTTGTGGGCGTGTTCACGGCGGAAAGCAACTCCGCTCACTTAAACGGCCAATTTCCGCAACGACAACGCAACCGTTCAGTCCGCGTCGTCCTCTCTCGCCACCATGCCGCTCACTCCGAGTACGGCTTGATCGTTGTACCGACATTTGCGCGGTGCAACTGCGCCAGCTTTTCACGGGACTGCCGCATCTTCAACTGTTCCGCATTCGTGTCGGCATTCACCTTCAACTGTTTCGCTCTGTCCTTTGCAGCCTTGGCCTGATCCTTCATGCGTTTGACACGCTGTTCAGCAGCGTTGCCTTGTTTGATCTCTTCCAGCGTCATATGAGCCCCCGTATATACATGTTGTATTTATCGGGGGCACTGCTGCCGTCAACACCAAGACGTCAAGCACGCTCAAAATCATTGCTACAAATCTAGTGGTGATCCTGTGTGCATTTAACGCTTAACCTTCATTGCACACATCCCAAGATCGCCACTGGCCGGACAACTTCCTACAAAGGCAACAAAATAGCCATCGCTTGTTGGCTTTATTTGTGCACTATATGGCCTCAAGGTAACAGTTGGGTTGTCAAATGTATAAATAACCGATGAAGTTACAGCATCGAGGTTATATTTGATAACCGCCCATTCAACTCCGGCGGCATCCCATTGACTTGTTGTATAGAGATAAAAATGATTATCAATGTAGACAACATCTAGTGGAGATTGATACGGAACGCCTTTCGCAACAGAACTGGGAATTTGGAAAATCTTGGTTGAACCAATATCAAAGTTCCCAAGTTTGTTGCCCTGAAGCCAAATTGTGTTGCCATTGCCCCCAAATACAACATCCAATCTATTGTCTATCGGGATTAGTTGAACGCCCCCGATGATGGTTGTCGGACCTCCTGTGTAATCTTGGAGATTCTTGGGAATAATTGTCTTGTCAACCGTAAATGATCCATCGCCGTGACCTAGCAGCATTACAGGACCCGACATAGCTGATGCATCGGCGACGACAATATCCATGAATCCGTCGCCATTGACATCGGCGGCGGCTGATTGATGGGCGTACATTGAGTATGGGACTTCAACTCGCTTATAGCTACCGTCTGGCTGACTTAGAAATAGCACCTGATTGCTTAGATATATCGACGGATCAGCACCAGGAATTGTGTAGTCCAGCCCAGTGCACGAGATGAAGATATCGGGTTTTCCATCGTTGTTGAAATCGGCAACTATTGAATAACTCGACGATACACAGGTCTTTCTGTTATCTATAGTCTTCAGTAGCTCCGATGTTCGATCAACCCACTTTCCGTTCTTATCAATCGCAAGAAAGTACGCAACCCCAGGTATATCGTTTATGTTTGGTACGCCATACAAATTCGATGCTCTATTAACGGAGACAAAGGCAGAATATGCTCCTTCTTGAAAGAAGTCACCGAAGGCGACTGATCTGTCAACACTATCCTGTTCGTCGGGATAGACCCTCGGTATGTTGAGTGCTCGAACGGAGGTAACTTGGGTTCCATCAAACGGAATGGCATTTTTGTTTTCGTAACTAGTCTTGAAAACAGGCATCGGCACAATACTGATCGCTTTTGCAGTAGCACTGCCGCCCGCACCTGTGCAGGTGATCGTGTAGGTGTATTGACCACCTGCCGATTGCGTAACTGACGCGTTACCGTTTACGGGCTGTGCAGCGGGCAACGCATCGGAGCCAACACAAGATGTTGCGTCGGTCGATGCCCACGTTACGGTCACCGGCGCATTGACAGCAACTTTAGCTGCCGACAGTGAAATGTTCACCGCTGGGGCCTTCGCTGCCGGTATTGGTGGGGTTGATCCGCCGCCCCCACCTCCGCAACCGACTAACGCTGCAACGGATATTGCCAACACGAGCTTGATAAGTCTCATTTCCACTCCCCATTCGCTTTGTTGATAGGCCAGTGTAGGACCGCAGATTAGCGGTGTCGAGCTATATTTCCGATGTCATCGCGCCAGCGTCGGCCCATAAACCACGTTGCCACGACCATACTGCGCCTCAAGCAGAGACTGTGCCGCGATCCTGTTCTGTGCATTCACATGCACCCATACGACCATCCTGCCAATGCCGCCGGATTGGGCGACACGAACACTCGCCTTGTACGTGTTCATGTCGTCACCTCACTTCTTCTTGCCAAAGCCAGCACGCAAAGCACTGCGAATGTCAAGTTCCGCTGCAAGCGGGTGCAGCGGTGATACCCCAACACCACTGACGCACTTAAACGCGCTACAACGCAAAAATTCCGCGGCATACACACGCGGGTAGCTGGATGTCGAAAAAAACGCTTGTAGGGCTGCGCTGCACTTCGACATGAAGTGTGGGATTTCCGCGACCGTCGGTAGGGCAGGGCAAAAACAAAGGAAATGTGCAGAAGCTTTGATCTGCGCTGCAAGTCGTTGATCGATATAGAAACCCGCAGCTTTGCCCGGACTCGTTGCAGCGGTTGCCCAACCGTTACCAAAGAAAACACACTACAGCTCTGTTTAACTTTGATTGTCGGAAGAGAGCG
>CAIYGK010000617.1 GCA_903925725.1 uncultured beta proteobacterium
CTGGTCGGCGCGTGCTGTTCCTCAACTACTCGGCAGTCGATCCGGCGCTGACCAACGAGAAATGCAGCTTCTGGCACTTCCGTTTTGACGCTCATGCCGACATGCGCATGACGGCATTGATGTCAGTGCTCAAGGACGACAGGACGCTCAGAAGCGTTTATTTGATTGGCCAGGATTACAGCTTTGGCCAGGCGGTTGCGCGCGAAGCCAGACGGCAACTTGGCGTGCTGCGTCCGGATCTGCAGATCGTTGGTGACGAGTTGCATCCGATGGGGCGTATCAAGGACTTCCTGCCCTATGCAGCAAAAATCAAGGTCAGTGGCGCCCAGGCTGTCATCACCGGCAATTTCGGCAACGATCTTTCATTGCTGGTCAAGGCGGCACGGGAAGTCGGCTTCGAGGGCAAGTTCTACACCTTTTATGGCAATGCGTTGGGCGCACCCTCGGCCATCGGTGAGGCTGGTATTGGCAGGGTGCTGGCCGTGGCCGATTGGCTGCCCAATATGCAGTCTGTCGCAAGCGGAGCCTTCTACCAGTCGTATCGTGAGCGTTTTCCGAAACCGGAAGATGACTATGTCCAGATGCGCATGCAATTGATGCTTGAAGCGCTGGTGCAGGCGATTGAAGCGGCCGCGACGACGGAGCCGTTGGCAGTGGCCGCGCAGTTGGAAAAGGCGCGTGTCAGCCTGGCATCGCAAAGTGGGATGATGCGATCGACCGATCACCAGTTCCAGCAGTCGCTGGTGGTGGGTTTGATGGAGCGAAAGGGAAGTCCCGGCGTGAAATTTGATGTCGAAGGCTCAGGCTACGGTTTTCGCGTTATCAGGACCCTCAGTGCTGCCCAGGCCGAACTACCCAGCAGTTGCAAGATGCAACGACCTGCTCCCAATCAACCTTGAACTGAAGCCGCCATGCGCCAAGTCATCCAGAACCTTGAAGAGTCCAGAATCCGTGAAGTCGCCAATGCCGGCATGGGGCGCAGCGATGTGCTGGCCTTCTGGTTCGGGGAAAGCGACGAAGTCACACCGGACTTCATCCGCCATGCGGCGATTGAGTCCTTGCAGCAGGGCGAAACCTTTTACTCGCATAACCTGGGCTTGCCCGAGTTGCGCGAGGAGATCGCCAGTTACATGAGCGCGCGCCATGGCACGATTGGGGTAGATCGGATCGCGGTCACCAGCGGGGGCGTCAATGCCCTGATGCTGGCCATGCAGCAACTGGTGGATGCGGGGGATGAGGTGCTTGCCATCACGCCGGTATGGCCGAACCTGACAGCGCAACCGGTCATCATGGGAGCACAACTCAAGTGCGTGCCACTGGCGCCGATCAACGGCGTCTGGACACTTGACATGAATCGACTGCTCGCAGAGGTGACCAGAGCCACCAAAGTCCTGATCATCAATGCACCCAACAATCCGACTGGCTGGACGCTGACCCGCATGGAGCAACGGCGCATTCTGGAGCATTGCCGAACGACCGGAACCTGGATACTGGCGGACGAAGTCTATGAGCGCCTGTATTTCGAGCCCAGCGCCAACGCTTGTGCTCCGAGTTTTCTGGATATTGCGCTGCCCGATGACAGATTGGTGGTGGTGCACAGCTTTTCCAAGAGTTTTCTGATGACCGGCTGGCGCCTGGGCTGGCTGGTCATGCCGCCGGGCATGACCAGGCACCTGGGCAAACTGATTGAGTTCAACACCTCGTGCGCCAGCGTTTTCACTCAGCGCGCCGGTGTTGTGGCGCTGCAGCGAACCGATGAGGTAACGCCTCAGGTCGTGGCACACCTGAAGCTGTGCCGCGATACGCTGGTCGCGCAGTTGCAGACAATTCCGGGGCTGCAGGTGAGCACAGCGAGCGGCGGCATGTATGCGTTTTTCAGATTGCCGGGATTGGATGACTCGCTAGTCACCGCCAAGCGACTGGTGATTGAAGCCGGACTGGGTCTGGCGCCAGGGGAGGCCTTCGCGCCCGAGGCGCGTGGCTGGTTGCGTTGGTGTTTTGCGTCCAAAGACCCGCAGCGCCTGGTACAAGGCGTTGGTCGGCTCAGAGACTGGCTTGAAAGGCAGTCGAAAGCAGACTAATGACCGGCAAACCGCCTAGCCGGTTATAATCCACAGGCTTTGCACTTCGCACAAGCGCACGTCAGGGGCAGTTCCAGCGCCTGAC
>CAIYGK010000618.1 GCA_903925725.1 uncultured beta proteobacterium
ACAAGGACCGGCCCACGGCCCTGCTGCTATCCCGGCAAAACATTTACTACGCCCCCAAGTCCAGCCTGGGCGACATCAGCAAGGGCGCCTATGTACTGGCCGAACCCAGCGAGGTCGGCCTGCGCAAGAAAACCCAGGCCGTCATCATTGCTACCGGATCCGAAGTCCAGCTGGCTCTGAAAGCGCAGGAACTTCTGGCCAGCCGAAAGATTGCCGTGCGCGTGGTCTCGATGCCAAGCAACACAACATTTGACCGACAAGGCGTCGCGTACAAGGTGGCCGTGCTGCCCGACGGCGTGCCGCGCATCGCGGTGGAGATGGGAGTCACGGGCGGTTGGTGGAAATACGGTTGTGCGGCAGTCGTTGGCATCGACAGTTTTGGCGAATCGGCGCCAGCGCCGGTCCTTTTCAAGCACTTTGGTTTCACGCCGGAGAACGTGGCGGACACGGTGGAAAAGGTTTTGCGCAAGTAAGAGTTTCAAGTTTTAACATTGGAGAAATCATGACGATCAAAATTGGTATCAACGGCTTTGGCCGTATCGGGCGCATCGTGTTTCGCGCTGCCACACAGAGCTTCAAGGACATTGAAATAGTCGGTATCAACGACCTGCTGGAGCCCGAATACCTGGCGTACATGCTGCAGTTCGATTCAGTGCATGGCCGCTTCAAGGGTGACATTGCGGTGGAAGGCAGCAGCCTGATCGTCAACGGAAAGAAGATCCGGCTGACCGCCATCAAAGACCCGGCTGAACTGAAATGGAATGAAGTCGGCGCGGACATCGTGATCGATGCCACAGGTTTGTTCCTGACCAAGGAAGCAGCGCAAAAACACATCACCGCAGGCGCCAAAAAAGTCATCATGTCGGCCCCCAGCAAGGACGACACGCCGATGTTCGTCTTTGGCGTCAACGACAGCACGTATGCCGGCCAGACCATCATCTCGAATGCCTCCTGCACCACCAACTGCCTGGCCCCTGTGGCCAAGGTGCTCAACGACAACTGGGGCATCAAACGCGGGCTGATGTCGACCGTGCATGCTGCCACGGCAACACAGAAAACGGTGGACAGTCCGTCCAACAAGGACTGGCGCGGCGGCCGTGGCATTCTGGAAAACATCATCCCCTCCAGCACTGGCGCTGCCAAGGCCGTGGGTGTGGTCATTCCCGAACTGAACAAGAAGCTCACCGGCATCTCCTTCCGGGTGCCGACCAGCGATGTCTCGGTAGTGGACCTGACGGTCGAGCTCGAAAAACCTGCCAGTTACGCCGAAGTCTGCGCTGCCATGAAGGCCGCCAGCGAGGGCGCCATGAAGGGTGTGCTGGGCTACACCACTGCGAAAGTGGTCTCGACCGACTTCCGTGGTGAGAGTTGCACCTCGGTCTTTGACGCTGACGCCGGCATGGCGCTGGACAGCACCTTCATGAAAATCATTGCCTGGTACGACAACGAGTGGGGCTACTCCAGCAAATGCCTGGAAATGGTGCGATTGCTCAGCAAATAGCCGACCATCAACTTCAAGTCAAGCGCGCCTTCGGGCGCGTTTTTCTTGGCTATGGGGTGCGATCCTGTGCAGGCAGCGAAGTGTGCGACCCTTGAAAATCAACGAGAATGTGACTTTTGCGAAGCACGCGATGAACAAAAAATCGTATTCCTGGCGGGTGCTGACGGGCTGCATGCTGTTGATGCTCTCCTTGTATTCCCAAGCACAGACCGCTCCCATTGGCTACGTCAAGACGGTCACCGGTGAGGCCTGGGTCAGCAGCGCGGGCGAACGCGTCAAAGCACAACCTGGCACGGCCATTCTGCTCGGCAGCCAACTCCAGACAGCCCCTGGCGCATCGATGGGCATCAGCTTCAAGGACAACACCTTGATGTCCTTTGGCCCCGACACCCAACTGACAGTGGACGAGTACCTCTATGCGCCGGCACAAAATGAGCTCAAACTGAGCACACGGCTGATCCGCGGCACCTTGAACTATATTTCCGGCGTGATTGAAAAGCTCAGCCCAGAGTCGGTCACAGTCAAGACGCCAACCGGGATCATCGGCGTACGCGGTACCCAGTTCGTTGCCAAAGTGGAGGACGAACAATGAAATTTCCAGGCAAAACAGTTCTTCTGGCCGGCGCCTTGACACTGCTTGCCATATTGGCCGGTTGTGCTGCCAAGGGCACGGGCTCCTACGTTGTGCTGCTGCGCGATTCGGACGGCAAGGTCGGCAAAGTTGCGGTGCAAAGCGCACAGGGCGAGCAGGTGCTGACCGAGGACATGAGGGGCGCTGCGCTGGATGGCAAGAGGGAGCCCTTCATCGTCACGCAGGAGCAACTGAAACGCGATTTTGGCGCAGCGATGGCGGCGCTGCCACCCGCGCCAACAGACCTGCGACCGCTTCTGTTCCCTAGCGGGGTCTTTGCTTTGACGCCGGTGTTGCGACAGCAGGTGAAAGACATTGCGGCGCAGTACCAACGTCTCACCGAAGCGGGCAGGTCCGTGGACCTTTCGGTCGTGGGCCATTCCGACTCAACGGGGTCGCCCGAGGTGAAAGAAAAAGCCGGACGCGAGCGCGCCCAAAATGTTGCCGATGAGTTGGGCAAACTCGGCGTTCCCCGTGAAGCAATTCTGGTCGAAGCGCACGGTGATCGCCAAATGGTCGTTCCCGCAAAACCCGGCGGCGAACCGGAAAACCGCCGGGTCGTGGTCACGATCCGTTGAAGCGGGTCATTTTTCGGTCATCACAATCTGGTCATCGACAGCACCGTCACGCAACCGCTGCAGGTGCAACAGCACCAACGGATCATGCGGATGCTGGCTTGCCATCCGTTCGAATGCGGTCAAAGCCGCCAGCGCATCACCTGATTGCAACAAGACCATTGCACTGGCGTAATCCGCAGGTACGGCACACAGTGTCGCGTCCGTGGCTGCCAGCGGCTCGTAAGCCTGCAGGGCATATTGCTTTCCCTTGAGCACCAGGCGACCGACCGCGCGTACGGGAACGCCCAAGCACCCATCCATGACAGCCTGCGACACACAGACCCGTGTGCCCAGATGCCGGTTGACGCTCTCCAGCCGGGCCGCTGTGTTGATCGGATCACCCAGCGCACGGTAGTCAAACAGGGCCTTGCCACCAAAGTTGCCGACGATGACCTCACCGCAGTGCACACCGATGCGTGTTTGGCCCCAGGGCACCCCCTCAGACTGCACACGGCGCGCGTAGGCTGCGGCAAACAGATCCATTTCCAGGGCACAGTCCAGTGCCCTTTGACGGTAGTCGGCCTGTGGAACCGGAGCCGAAAACAGCACAGCCACAGCGTCACCCATGATGCGCTCGAGCGTGCCTTCATGCTTGAACACGATCTCCAGCATGCCTTCGAGGTACTCATTGAGCAGGCTCACCACCTGCGCCGGATCCCTGCTTTCAATCAAACTGGTAAAACCCGCGACGTCGGTAAAAACAAAGCTGCAAGCCTGGCGCCGACCACTCAGGCGCAGGTGTTCCGGATTTGCCATCAAATGCGCCACCCGGTTCGGTGAAACGTAGCGTGAAAACGCCAGGCGCACCCAGCGCCGCTCGCGTTCTGTGACCAGATGATGCGATCCACTGGCCAGGACAAAACTGAGCAGCACCGCCAGCGCCGGATTCAAGACGTCCAGCAACAGGTGTTCGACCGTGAACGCATACCAGGCACCGCCCAGCAAAGCAAAGATCACCGTAGCGGTGGTTACGGCGGAAACCCAAAACCGCGCCTTGAGAGCGACCAGACCGACGCTCAGCACCCCTAACAGTAGCAGCAGGGCCTCTGCCCCCTTGGCCAATTTGGGGCGATCCAGATAGTGACCCAACAGCATTTGCTCCAAGGCGAGCGCATGAAGCTTCACGCCGGGAATCAGTTCCCCCCACGGGTCATAGCGCAAGTCGAACAGTCCAGGGGCAGATGTACCAACCAGCACAATGGTGTCCTTGAGTTGCAGATCGCCTGCCATGCCATTGAGCACCTGTGCTGCGGAGATAAACCGATTGGTTCGATCTTCGCTGTAGTGCAACCATATCTCGCCTTTGGCATTGGTCGGTATCACGATCTTCTTCACTTTGTCGCCGATTTGCACGTTGACCACGCCAACTTCATCGCTGTTCACGATGAGATTGCGCGCGCCTTGCGCCACACGCAGCACTTCAGCGCTCAGACTGGGCACGAATTCGTCACCCAAACGCAACAGCAAGGGCGCACGACGCACCACACTATCGCCATCAGGGATAAAGTTAAGCGCCCCCAAACCGCTGGCGCCGGCAGACAAGATCGGCAACGGCCAGACGGCTGTATCAAATTTGTATAACTTGGCCTCTGGGTTGGCCGTACCGAGTTTGACCGGCTTGTAGAACTGCTTGGGCAAACCCCCTGACACCGTTGTTGCTGGCCGCGCAGAATCACTGTCCGAGAAGAATGTCCCGAGCACCACACCCGCCCCCTGCATCGCCTGCGCCAACACGTCGTCGTGGTCCGGTAAGCCTTGCAGTTGCGCACTCAGCTGTGGGCTTTGCCAAAGCTCTGCCATCGCTTTGGGTGACGTGCGATCCGGCTCAGTTAGCAATATATCCAAGCCAATCGTGTTGGCACCAGCCGCACGCAGTCGCTGCACCAGTTCGGCAATACGCGTGCGTGGCCAGGGCCATTGGCCATACGCCTTCAGGCTCGCCGCGTCGATGTCCACCACGCGCACGGCTGTCTGCACATAAGGACGCGGATGCCAGCGCTGCATCTGGTCGAATTGCGCCAGACGGATGCCCTGCATCAGTACCGGATCAACCCGCCACAGGACCAGGCTGCCCACGGCGGCGCAGAGCACCAGCAGCAGCGCCGATATCTGGGTCCAGTTGCCTGAGCGCCTAGCGGCCCGGCGATTTCGGGACATCGGCAATCCTTGCGCCAGCAGTTGATGAAGACGTCGACATCAAATGATCAATCTCTTGCTGCATGGCTTTCGTGAGTTGCACGTACTTCTTCAACTTCTGGGTATTGTCGCGCAGCCTAGCAGCAATGCGCATTGCAATCGCCATCATCAGTTTGGCACCCATTTCGGGCTCGTCCTTGAGCAATTGAAGCATGCCCTCGCGGGTCAGGACCACACAATGCAAATCCGAGCTCGCAGTGCACGACGCCGAACGTGGCAAGCCATCAATCAGCCCTATGTCACCATGCATACTCCCTGCACCGAGAACCGTCACGGTAATTGGCGAGACCCGACTCACCACAATGTTTTCTACTGTCACCTCACCATCCAGAACCAGCACCATGAAACCGGTGCCCTCCGCGTCGCCTTCACGAATGAAGACGGTACCCTCGCGAATGAAGTGGGGTCGCATGTATCGGGCCACGACACGGGCTTCCGCCAGACTGAGTTGCAGCATGGCCGAGGGTGCTGTCAACAATTGAGCAGCAATTTCAAGCGCCGCAAAGTCAGCCGGACCCGAGGGATCGACTGTGCCTGGTAACTGCTTGCGAAACAAGTTCTTGAACATCGCGATTCCCGAGTAGACAAGTTCGCATTATGGGCACATCTGGATCGGCGGCAATGCAAGAAAGCTGCGCAGCCGCGCCAGTTCATCTTCCAGCGCCCGACCAAAGCCAGCCTCGCGCGGCGCGGCGCCCGACACGTAGCCCAGATCGACCTGAAGCTTGTCACCGCGCACCGCCAGATTGCCCCAGCCAATGACCTGATCCCGCCACAACAGCGGTAACGCGTAATAACCGCGCACCCGTTTGGCGGCCGGCGTGTAGGCCTCGAAACGGTAGGCCCAGGCCCAGAACAATTCAAAGCGCCTGCGGTCCCAAACAACCGGGTCAAAAGGTGCCAGCAGACGCACCACATCGCCGACCGCATGGCGGCGTGAGGACGGCGATTCGTCCACAGGCCAGTACCAGCTCACGCCATCAACCCTGCCTGAGGCCAGCCGCAACTTGGCTCGCTGGAAGGCGGCTTGGCGCTGATCAGCCCACTGCGGCGCGCCTCCTCGCAGATGGCTGACCAGTTCTCCGAGTGAGCGCTCCGGCAGGGGCGCGTACTTGCGCACGATCACATCCACCAGCGCGTCCATCGCTTGTGCTGGGCCGGCCAGCGCTGCCAGCGGTTCACGCGGCTGGCGGACTGCGTACGTGCGCACACCACTGACCCGAGCGGCGATGCGCAACATGCCACGGTAATGCATGTCATCGAGCAGCTGCGTACTGGCATTGGAGGAGCCGCCAAACCAGTTGCGGGCCGAGCCGTGCGCAAAGTGCGCATCGACCTCGCGCGGGTGCACCACGCCGTGCTCGCGCACAAAGTCAAGCACGGCATGGGCTTTTTTCAATCTCGCTGCCGGCCACGCCGCGCGCGCTGTGCGGGGGTGCATCAGCGCCTGCGTGGCGCGCGGCAAAAAGCCGTAATTGACGAAGAAGTCTTCTTCAATGTCGAGCTTGGCGTAGCGCCGCTCCAGATCGCCCGCGCAATAGCCCTTGACGCGGTGGCGCAGCGTCAGGTCTTGCGCACGCGCCGGAGCGCGGATCGGGTCCGCCTGCACAAAACCCAGGCGCTCGATCGCGCGGCCCAACGTGGTGGGCGTGAACAGCGTGCGCGCCACAGCGTAGCGGCGCAGGGTGTCCAGCGTGATGGGAGAGGTGGCGAGTTTGGACATGGGATTGCTATGGGTGGATGCGGACTGTGACCTTGTAATCTACAACAAAGGCCGGCACTCCGACTGCGCGCAAAGACTGGAACAGGCTCAAAAAGCCCCTGAGTAAGGAGGGCAGTGAGTCGGTGACAAACTGTCACCGACTGAAATCGCCAGTGGCTGACAGCAAAAATTACCTGACCGACGTAGCCACCGCCGAAAGCTGGCTCCGCCTAGTGCAGCCAGTGCCCAACTCTGGCTGCCCAAGCTGGGCTACGAGCGCATGCAGGAAATGGCCGACCCCGCGTTGACGCTGGACCGCGCCCGCCAGACCTGGCAGCAGCATGGCCGCAGCGACAAGTGGATAGAGCAGCGCATGACCGGGCAAGTTACCCGCAACAAGCTCGCCGACTACTGGCGCGAGCACTAGATCAGGAATGGCCAGTGCCCGCATGTAACGGCTCGCGGACAATCGACCCCCGATGGACCTCTTTGATGACCTGCCACTGCTCACGGATGGCGCGCTGACGCAGATCGCGCCCGGCGCGGTGCTGCTGCACGGCTTTGTTCGCGAAGCTGATGCTGACCTACTGCAAACCACCCGGTCCGTCGTAGCCCAAGCCCCGTTACGCCACTGGCAAACCCCCGGCGGCTACACCATGTCGGTGGCCATGAGCAATTGCGGGGCGCTGGGCTGGGTGTCGGACCCCAACGGCTACCGTTACGCCGCGTTAGACCCGGTATCAAAACTGCCTTGGCCCGCCATGCCCGCGTGCCTGTTGGACCTGGCCCAGCGCGCCGCTGCGCAGGCCGGTTACCCGCACTTCCAACCCGATGCCTGCCTGATCAACGAATACGTGCCCGGTGCCAAACTCTCGATGCACCAGGACAAAGACGAAAATGACCTGCGCGCGCCCATCGTCTCGCTCTCAATGGGGCTGCCCGCGGTGTTTCTGTTTGGCACCCCCAGCCGCAAAGATCGCCCCCAGCGCTATCGGCTGGTGCATGGCGACGTGGTGGTGTGGGGCGGCCCGTCGCGGTTGGCCTACCACGGCGTGGCCGCACTGGCCGACGGGGACCACAGGCTGCTGGGGCGACGCAGGTTGAACCTGACTTTTCGGTGTGTGGGATCAGCGTGAGTCTGGGCATAAGCAGGATCTCGGCTGGCCCACCACCCCTTACTTGGCTGGGCGGTGCAACGCGCAGAGCTTGTTGCCGTCGGGGTCGCGCAGATACGCCAGATAGAGCTTGCCGGCCGCGCCTTCGCGCCAGCCGGGTGGGTCTTCGCAGGTGGTGCCGCCGTTGGCCACGCCCGCCGCATGGAAGGCATCGGCAAGCTCCGGTGACTGCATGGTGAACCCGAGGGTGCTGCCATTGCCGTGCGTTGCGGGCCGGCCATTGATGGGCTTGGTGATGCCGAACGTGCCGGTGGGGCTGCGATAGAAATAGCGGTCTTTGTTCGCCACGCCAGGGCCAATGCCCAGCGCGCCGAGCAGCGCGTCGTAAAACTTTTTCGAGACCTCAAGATCGTTAACACCAACCATCACATGACTGAACATAGCTTTCTCCGTTGGGGCCTGGCATGGGGCGAAGTTGAATCTTGAGGATGGTACCCCGGCTCCGACCAGGACATATTTGGTAAATAGACATGGATCCCGGCCAGCGACGGGATGACAAGCAATGCGATCCTGCAAAGACAACTTGGTATGTGCACGATGGCAGGAATACAGCCTACCAAGCGTCAATCGCTAACCCGTTAGCCGCCGGCAACTCACGCTGCGTTTGCAAGCCGCGCAACAGCCAGTCACGGGTTTGCGCCGGGTCGATGACGGCGTCGATCTCCAGTGTGGCGGCCATGTTGAGGGCGCTGCCTTTCTCGTACTGCTGGGCCACCAGTTGTTCGTACAAAGCGGCGCGCTGCGGCCCTTCGGGCAAAGCTTCCAGTTCTTTGCGGTAACCCAGGCGCACCGCGCCTTCCAGGCCCATGGCGCCAAACTCGCCACTGGGCCAAGCCACGGTGAACAGCGGTGAATGAAAGCCGCCAGCCGTCATGGCCATGGCACCCAGTCCGTAGCCTTTGCGCAGCACCACGCTAAAGAACGGCACGCGCAAATGCGCTGCGGCCAGGAACATGCGGCTCACATGTCGCACCTGCGCCTGCGCTTCGATCTCCGGGCCGACCATAAAGCCGGGCGTATCGACCAGACTCACCAGCGGCAGGCCGTGGGCGTTGCACAGTTGCATG
>CAIYGK010000619.1 GCA_903925725.1 uncultured beta proteobacterium
AGCAGCGCGGACACTTCGGTACCGGCCAGCGTGAAACGGTAGATGTTGTCAACGAAGAAGAGCACGTCCTTGCCTTCATCGCGGAAGGATTCGGCAATGGTCAGACCGGTCAAGGCCACGCGCAGACGATTGCCCGGGGGCTCGTTCATCTGGCCGTACACCATGGACACTTTGGATTCGCCCAGGCTCTTGCTGTTGACAACGCCCGAATCCATCATCTCGTGATAGAAGTCATTGCCTTCGCGGGTACGCTCACCGACACCGGCAAACACCGACAGGCCGCTGTGCGCCTTGGCAATGTTGTTGATAAGTTCCATCATGTTGACGGTCTTGCCGACACCGGCACCACCGAACAGACCAACCTTGCCGCCCTTGGCAAAGGGGCACACCAGGTCAATGACCTTGATGCCTGTTTCCAGAAGTTCCTGCGACGGGCTGAGCTCGTCATAAGTCGGAGCCTTGCGGTGAATGGACATCTGCTTTTCGGCGTTGACGGGGCCACGCTCGTCGATCGGCGTACCCAGCACATCCATGATCCGTCCCAAGGTTGCCTTGCCCACGGGGATCATGATCGGATTGCCGGTGTTGGACACGATCAGACCGCGGCGCAAACCGTCGGATGAACCGAGCGCAATAGTGCGGACAATGCCATCGCCGAGTTGCTGCTGCACTTCCAGTGTCAGTGCAGAGCCCTCAAGTTTGAGGGCGTCATAGATTTTGGGCATCTGGTCACGCGGAAATTCCACGTCAACCACCGCACCAATACACTGAACAATCTTGCCTTGGACCTGAGCCATTTTTTGCTCCAAAAATAAATACGTTTAAACCGCTGCCGCACCGGCAACGATTTCTGAAAGTTCTTTCGTGATCGCTGCCTGGCGTGTCTTGTTGTAGACCAGTTTGAGTTCTGCAATCACGTTGACCGCGTTGTCGGTGGCCGACTTCATTGCCACCATGCGTGAAGACTGTTCTGAGGCCATGTTTTCTGCCACGGCCTGGTATACCAGTGCCTCCACATAGCGCACCAGCAGTTCGTCAATCACGGCCTGCGCATCAGGCTCGTAGATGTAATCCCACGCATGTTTGGGACCCAGCTTGGCCTCGCTTGCCTCGGTCTCGATCTGCATGGCGCTGGCCGACAGCGGCAACAACTGCTGCACCACGGGCTCCTGCTTCATGGTGTTGATGAACCGGGTATAGCAAAGGTATACCGCCTTCACCTCACCCTTGGCATAGGAATCAAGCAGCACCTTGACCGGGCCAATGAGCTTTTCCAGATGCGGCGTATCGCCAAGATGCGTCACATGAGAGACGACCTTGGCGCCGATCCGGTTCAGGAATCCGAAGCCCTTGTTGCCGATCGCAACCGCCTGTGTCGACATGCCGGCGGCCTGCAACTCGCGCAATTTTTGGGTTACGCCCCGCAGGACGTTGGTGTTCATGCCCCCGCACAAACCCTTGTCGGTGGACACGATAATCATGCCGGCTGACTTGGCGTCGTTGGGCTTCATGAAAGCGTGCACGTATTCCGGGTTGGCGCGACCGAGGTTGCTTGCGATATTGCGGACTTTTTCGGCGTACGGGCGGGCAGCGCGCATGCGATCCTGCGCCTTGCGCATCTTGCTCGCTGCCACCATTTCCATCGCCTTGGTGATCTTCTTGGTGTTCTCCACCGAGCTGATCTTGCCGCGTATTTCCTTACCTGCTGCCATGTTGGCTCCTGTTTAGGTAGGCAATCTCAAGCAAACGACTTCTTGAACGCGGTTACTGCGGCTGTCATCTCAGCCTCGGCATCCTTGTCCATCGCCTTGTCGGCTTCGAGTTTGGCAAGCAGGGCGGCGTGTTTGTCTTTGAGATAGGCATGCAGGCCGTGCTCGGCCGCAAGAACCTTCTTGACGTCGAGGTCGTCCATGAAGCCTTTGTTCACGGCAAACAGGGTGGCCGCCATCAGGCTGATCGGAAGCGGGCTGTACTGGGCCTGCTTGAGCAACTCAGTGACGCGCGCGCCGCGGTCGAGCTGCTTGCGGGTTGCCTCGTCCAGATCGGACGCGAACTGCGCGAACGCCGCGAGTTCCCGGTACTGCGCCAAGTCGGTACGAATACCGCCTGACTGGCTCTTGATCAACTTGGTCTGAGCTGCACCACCGACACGAGAGACCGAAATACCGGCATTGATAGCAGGGCGGACGCCCGCATTGAAGAGCGAAGTTTCCAGGAAGATCTGACCGTCGGTAATGGAAATCACGTTGGTTGGCACGAAGGCCGAAACGTCACCGGCCTGCGTTTCAATGATAGGCAACGCGGTCAGGGAACCTGTTCGGCCCTTGACAGCACCTTTGGTGAAGTCTTCCACGTATTTTTCGTTGACACGAGCCGCGCGCTCCAGCAGACGGCTGTGCAGGTAGAACACGTCACCGGGGTAAGCTTCGCGGCCTGGCGGACGGCGCAGCAGCAGGGATACCTGACGGTAAGCGACAGCCTGTTTGCTCAAGTCGTCATAGACGATCATGGCGTCTTCGCCGCGATCCCGGAAGTATTCGCCCATCGTGCAACCAGAGTAGGCGCTGACATATTGCATGGCAGCGGACTCGGATGCGGTCGCCGCAACCACAATCGTGTAAGCCATGGCACCAGCTTGTTCCAGAGCGCGCACCACGTTCTTGACGCTGGAGGCCTTCTGGCCGATGGCGACATAAACGCAGGTCATGTTCTGACCCTTCTGGTTGATGATGGCATCAATCGCGACGGCGGTCTTGCCGGTCTGGCGGTCGCCGATGATCAGTTCGCGCTGTCCGCGGCCTACCGGTACCATGGAGTCGATGGACTTCAAGCCGGTTTGCATTGGCTGGCTCACCGACTGGCGTGCAATCACGCCTGGCGCCACTTTTTCAATCACGTCCGTCATCTTGGCATTGATCGGGCCCTTGCCGTCAATGGGTTGACCCAGGGCGTTGACAACGCGGCCCTTGAGTTCGGGGCCGACCGGAACTTCAAGAATCCGGCCCGTGCACTTGACGGTGTCGCCTTCGGAAATGTGCTCGTAGGCACCCAGAATCACGGCGCCCACCGAGTCACGCTCCAGGTTCAGCGCCAGGCCGTAGCTTGGCAGACCTTCCGCGTCGCTCGGGAATTCAAGCATTTCGCCCTGCATCACGTCCGACAGGCCATGAATGCGGCAAATACCGTCGGTCACTGAGACGACCGTGCCCTGATTGCGGATGTTGGCGCTGTCAGACAGGCCTTCGATACGACTCTTGATCAGTTCAGAAATTTCTGCTGGATTGAGTTGCATGACTCTTTCCTTCTTTCGTTAAGTGGGCCTGCGCCAACATGAGGCTTGCGCCTCAAGCGGTTAAGGCCATTTTCATTTGTTCCAGAGAAGCCTTGACGGAAGAGTCAAGAACCTCATCACCCACCACCACCTGAATGCCACCGATCAAATCGGGCTGCAATTGCACGCTGACGTTGAGTTTTCGTTCAAAGCGCTTTTCAAGCGTTGCCTTCAAATCGACCAGCGCGATGCTGTCGATATCGAACGCGCTGTACACCACGGCGTCCGAGGACCCGCTTTGCGCATTCTTCAGGACCTGAAACTGCTCGGCAATCTCGGGCAAGGCACTCAAGCGTCCGTTGTCGATCACCGTGCGAAGAAAGTTCTTCGCCATATCCGGCAGTTCTGTTCTGGCAACGCCGGCAATCAGATCGAACACTTGCGAATTGGTGACATTCGGGTTGTCAGCGAATTGCTGCAATTGCGGATTTTTCGCAATTTCCTGCAAGGCCTCGACCCACACAGCCGCGCCGTTCAAATCGGCCGAGGTCGCCTTGAACAGTGCTTCAGTATACGGACGGGCAATGGTGGCAAGTTCAGCCATGGTTGTCCTCTTAGAGCTCAGCCTTCAAGCGACCAAGCAAATCAGCGTGGACACCAGCGTTGACTTCTTTGCGCAGAATCTGCTCGGCACCCTTGACGGCCAGCACGGCGACCTGCTCGCGCAGGCTTTCGCGTGCCCGCAGCACCTGCTGCTCAGCTTCCACCTTGGCGGCGGCAACAATCTTGTTGCCTTCCTCGGTGGCTTTGGCTTTGGCTTCTTCCACGATGGCCTGACCGCGTCGCTCGGCCTCTGCCAGGCGGGCTGTGGTCTCGGCACGCGACTTGGCCAACTCGGCTTCAACGCGCTTGTTTGCGGTCGATAGCTCGGCTTTGGCTTTGTCGGCGGCCGACAGGCCGTCGGCAATCTTGCTGGCACGTTCATCCAGTGCAGCCGCGATTGGCGGCCACACGAACTTCATCGTGAACAGCACCAGCAATGCGAAGACGATAGCTTGTGCTACCAGAGTTCCATTAATGTTCACTGTGTTTCTCCCTCAACAAGGTGTTGCAGGCAGTGCTTACTTGACCAGACGGGCGATTTGAGCAAGGAACGGGTTGGCCGTGGCAAACCACAGTGCAATACCGGTACCGATAATGAACGCGGCGTCAATCAGACCGGCCAGCACGAACATCTTGGTCTGCAGTTCGCCCATGAGTTCGGGTTGACGGGCAGCAGCTTCGAGGTACTTGCTGCCCATGATGCCGATACCGATACAGGCACCGAGAGCGCCCAGACCAATGATCAGACCAGCAGCCAGAGCAGCAAAACTAATAACTTCCATGATTGACTCCTAAATTAACTAAAAACAAACCAAAACGAAACCAAGAATTAATGCGCGTCGTGCGCCTGCCCGATGTAAACCAAGGTCAACATCATGAACACAAAAGCCTGCAACAGGATGATGATGATGTGGAACACCGCCCACGCCCACCCGGCTATCACGTGCAGTAACAAAAGCATCAGATCGCCAGGCGCTGTCGAGAAGGCCCAGGATCCACCGAGCAGGGCAATCAGCATGAATACCAATTCACCCGCGTACATATTGCCAAAGAGCCGCATGCCGTGCGACACGGTCTTGGCGGTAAAGGAGATCAGCTGCTCGGCAATGTTGACCACTGCCAGAATAACGAAGAAAACCGGGTTCTTGCTGGTGCCAAAGGGCGCCGACACCAACTCATGAGCCCAGCCGCCGATGCCCTTGATCCTGATGTTGTAGAACAGACATATGAATAGGACCGAGACCGACAAGCCCATGGTGATGGAAAGGTCGGCGGTCGGCACGACACGCAGGTAGGCGTGTTCCGGGTCATGCCCGGCAGCACCGTAGATCCAGCCCCAAACCGTGGGCAGCAGGTCCAGCGGCAACAAGTCCATGGCGTTAAGCAGGAAGATCCAGACAAACACGGTAAGAGCCAATGGGGCGACCAATTTGCGGCTGGTCGCGTTGTGTACGATGGACTTGGCCTGCCCATCGACCATCTCAAGCAGAATTTCTACAGCCGCCTGAAAACGTCCCGGCGCGCCGGAAGTCGCGTGCCGGGCAGCCTTCCAGAGAAAGAAGCAGCCCAGAACACCCAGCAGGATGGAGAAAAACAGGGAGTCAATGTTGAAAACCGAGAAATCAACAATGTCCACCTGCTTCTTGTTCTGCCAATGCGTCAGGTGGTGAACAATATAGTCACTGGCGGACGGTGCGTGTTCTTCTGCGGACATTGTTATCTCTTCAATCTTTTGAATTTCGGACGCATCAGTAGCGCCACCCAATATACCTTCAAGGTCACGATCAGGCCAATCAGCATTGCCAACCAGTCCAGACCCGAAACCAACTGCGGAGCCGCAAACAACATGCCGACACTGACGGCAATCTTGATCGCTTCCCAGACAAAAAACCCAAAACCGGCGGTCGCAGCATTGATCGACGAAAACTGACTCATCAGGCCGCGCGCAAACAACACAGCGGGAATGATCACCGCCAACCCACCATACCCGGCGGACCATGCCGCCTCTCTTCTTCCAGTGAAGCCCCAGGCAGCCAAGGCCACCAGAGACGTCACCACCACCTGCAAACCGACAATCCGCCAAGGCGAAACTGAAGGTTGCCGCTCGCGCAGCGCCTGCGCTTCTTCTGCACTGAGCCGCCTGTACGCCAACTCATCGGACTCATCGGAGTCGAAACCGGAAACTGGCGTGATTATCGGCATCTCAAATTACGCGCAGGTTACACGCGGCAACCGCCGCAAAGCCTCGCATTATACGGAGAAGCTTTTCGCAATATTGACCGATTCTGTTGACACAGATCAACTCGCATGAGGCTGGGTTCGCACTCGGGCATACCGGCATAATTCGAGAATGCATACCTTACCCCCCCTGCCCTGTTACCTGAATGGTGAATTCAGCACGCTGCCTGATGCAAAGATCAGCGTCATGGACCGTGGCTTCATCTTTGGCGATGGGGTCTACGAAGTGGTGCCAGTCTACGGTGGAGAGCCATTCCGGCTGAAGCATCACATGGCACGGCTCGATCGCAGCCTGGCCGAGCTGCGCATCGCCAATCCGATGACGCCCACGCAGTGGGCCGACACGATTCAAAAACTGATTCTTGCCTATGCCGATTCCACTGGCGCCAAGCCCGAAGACACCGACCAGCTGATCTACATTCAGATCACACGCGGTGTGGCGATGCGCGACCACGTCATGCCAAGCGACATCACGCCCACGGTCTTCATCATGACCAATGTGATGAAGCCGCCAAGCCAGGCACAGCGTGAGCAGGGTGTCGCCTGTGTTACGGCGACCGATTTTCGCTGGGAGAAGGCCCATATCAAGAGCACCAGCCTGTTGGGTGCGGTCTTTGCGCGCCAGATCAGCTTCGATGCCGGCACCGCCGAAACCATCATGTTTCGTGGCAACTTCCTGAGCGAAGCGGCTGCCTGTAACGTCTGGGTGATCAAGGACGGCAAGGTAATGGGCACGCCGAAAGACAACCTGGTTCTGGAAGGCATACGCTACGGCCTGATCGAGGAAATCTGCCGCAGCAAGGGAGTGCCGTTTGAGTTGCGCCGCATCAGCCGCCAGGAGGTTCTGGGTGCGGATGAAGTGCTGCTGTCTTCGGCCACCAAGGAAGTTCTGCCTGTGACCCGAATTGACGGTCGCCCGGTCGGCAGCGGTCAACCCGGCCCGGTGTACGCCAAGCTGCACGAGGGCTACCAGGAAGCCAAGCGACAGGCACGACAGGGCAGCAGTTCGTGACCACCCCGCCCGAATCACTGATTGAGTACCCGTCGCAGTTCCCGATCAAGGTCATGGGCATCAAGTCCGACGGGTTGGTGCATGCCATCAGTCTCATTGCGAGGCAGTTTGACCCTGGCTTTGACGCGACGACCATCGAGTTGCGCGAGAGCAAAGGGGGCAAGTATCTGGGTGTTACGGTAACCGTCACAGCCACCAGCCGAGAGCAGCTCGACGAGCTGTATCGCACACTCTCCACGCATCCCATGGTCAAGGTCGTGCTCTGAGACCGACAATCATGACGCCAAAAATTGGTTGGAGTCTGACCCCGATTAATTTGGGTAAGGTCGAGTACTTGCCGACCTATGAAGCCATGCAGAGCTTCACCGCTACGCGCACAGCCCATACCAGCGACGAGTTGTGGCTTTGCGAACATCCTGCTGTTTACACGCAGGGTCTGGCGGGAAAGCCTGAGCACATTTACAACCCGGGACAGATTCCCGTGGTCCAGACCAACCGCGGCGGCCAGGTCACCTACCACGGCCCCGGTCAGGTTGTGGCCTATCCCCTGATGGATCTCAAGCGTGCCGGCTATTTCATCAAGGAGTATGTTTACCGAATCGAGGAGGCGGTGATCCGAACCCTCCTGCATTTTGGTGTCACCGGTCACCGCGTGGCCGGAGCACCGGGAATCTATATTCGGCTGAAAGATCCGGCAGGACACGCGCTGCTGGAGCAACGCCCCAAGCAATTGGGGTCGGATCCGGACGCGCAGCGGATCGGCTCTGACCCCAATTGCGCGGCGGTCCCCAATTTCACCGGCCTCGGAAAAATTGCTGCCTTGGGCATCAAGGTAAGCCGCAACTGCACTTACCACGGCCTGGCGCTGAACGTGGCGATGGACCTGGAGCCCTACTCCCGCATCAACCCCTGCGGTTACGCAGGGCTGCAAACAGTGGATCTTTCTACAATCGGCGTTCATATCGGCTGGGCAGAAGCGGCCGACATCCTGGGGCAAAGGCTCGCAGCCCAGTTGGAACCCTGAACATCCCGGACTATGACCCACCACGACCAAGAACCCGCAGCAAGTTACGACCCCACCGTCAAGCAAAAGGCAGCGGCAAAGCTTTCGCGCATACCCGTCAAGGTGCAGGCGGGTGAAGTGCTGAGAAAACCGGACTGGATTCGCGTGCGGGCCGGTTCGCCAAGCACACGGTTTTATGAGATCAAGGACGTGCTGCGCTCAAACAAGCTGGTCACCGTCTGCGAGGAAGCGTCCTGCCCAAATATCGGCGAGTGTTTCGGCAAGGGCACCGCCACCTTCATGATCATGGGTGACAAGTGCACGCGGCGTTGCCCGTTCTGTGATGTAGGCCATGGTCGGCCTGATCCGCTGGATGTAAACGAACCGGATAACTTGGCCCGCACCATCGCGCAGCTCAAGCTCAAGTACGTAGTGATCACCAGTGTCGACCGGGACGACCTGCGCGATGGCGGCAGCCAGCACTTTGTCGACTGCATCAGGAAGACGCGCGAACTCTCCCCGATGACACAGATCGAGATCCTGGTACCGGACTTTCGTGGCCGCGACGACAGGGCGCTCGAAATCCTGAAAGCCGCACCGCCCGATGTGATGAATCACAATCTGGAAACGATTCCGCGCCTGTACAAGGAGGCACGGCCTGGAAGCGACTACCAGTTCTCCCTGAATTTGCTCAAGAAATTCAAAGCTTTGTTCCCGAAGGTCCCTACCAAGAGCGGCCTGATGGTCGGCCTGGGTGAAACGGACGAGGAAATTCTGGCTGTGATGCGTGACATGCGCGCTCACGGCATTGAAATGCTGACCATTGGGCAGTACCTGGCACCCTCAAGCAGCCACCTGAACGTCAAGCGCTACGTGCATCCAGACATCTTCAAGATGTTCGAAACGGAGGCCTACGCCATGGGCTTCAAACATGCGGCCGTAGGTGCCATGGTGCGCTCCAGCTACCACGCCGACCAGCAGGCTGGACACGCGCTGGGCCGATGAGGGCCAATTTCTACGCGCTGGCCGCCATTGGCCTGTGGGCCTCGCTTGCCGCGCTCGGAGTGGCGCTGAAGCACGTACCCCCCTTCCTGTTGACCGGCATCGCCTTGTGCTGCGGCAGCGTGCTGGCCTGGCCCTACTTTCTGAAGAAGCCACAGCTCTGGAGAGTGCGCCCCAGCACACTGGCTCTGGGCGTGTGCACGCTGTTCGGATACCACTTCTTTTTGTTTATGGGGCTGCGTCTGGCCTCTGCAGTTGAGGTGAACCTGGTCAACTACCTTTGGCCGCTGTTGATCGTGGTGTTGTCACCCCTGTATCTGGCCGGAGTCAAGCTGCGCGGCGTTCATCTGATTGCGGCAATGTTGGGTTTCGGCGGGGCTGCTCTTGCGATTTTGGGTGGTAGTGACATGGATACGGCTCACACTGCCAAGGCGACCTGGGAGCCGTTTGCAGGCTACCTTCTGGCTTTGGCCTCGGCGTTCATCTGGGCCAACTATTCCTTGCAGACCAAGCGCGGCGAACTCAACAACCGGGGCTTTCCGTCGGCGGCGATCGGCCTCTTCGGGCTGCTCTCAGGACTGGCCTCTCTGCTTTGCCATCTGGTGCTGGAGCCCTCAGTCAGTCTGAGCCCACAGGACGGGCTGCTTTTGCTGGTTTTGGGCTTCGGGCCTTTGGGTGCCGCCTTCTTCCTCTGGGACAAGGCACTAAAAACGGGGGATGTGCGCCAAATTGGCCTTCTAAGCTACCTGACACCGCTCGCCTCAACAACGCTTCTGCTGATCGTCACTGGTCGCGCGCTCTCATGGCACACTGCGCTGGCAGCCGTCCTCATCATCGGCGCGGCGCTGCTGGGCACCCGAAAAAATTGAGAAGAACGCCGTTGCGGCGGACAATACGGCCATGATCTCCCTCGAAGATATTGAAGCGGCCGCTGCAGGTCTGCAAGGCCATCTGTTGCGCACCCCCTGCGTCGCTTCCAAGACGCTGTCGGAGATCACTGGGGCGCAGGTGTTCCTGAAATTCGAGAACCTGCAGTTCACCTCTTCCTTCAAGGAGCGCGGCGCCTGCAACAAACTTGCCCGGCTGACGCCACAGGAACGTGAGCGCGGCGTGATCGCGATGAGCGCGGGCAACCATGCTCAGGGGCTCGCTTATCACGCCCAGCGCCTGGGGGTGCGGGCCACGATCGTGATGCCGCGCTTCACCCCCGGCGTCAAAGTGGAGCGCACGCGAGGTTTTGGCGCCGAAATCATCCTGCATGGCGACTCGCTGGACGAAGCCAGCGCCCACGCTTTGGAATTGGCACGGCAGCAACAACGGGTCTTTGTTCACCCCTACGATGATGCGGACGTTATCGCGGGCCAAGGCACGATAGCGCTTGAAATGCTGCAGGACGTGCCGGAACTGGACACTTTGGTGGTGGCGGTAGGTGGTGGCGGATTGATTGCCGGAATCGCAACCGCCGCCAGGGCGATCCGCCCTGCCGTCGAGATCATCGGCGTGCAAACCTCGCGCTTCCCGGCCATGGTCAACGCCATCAAGGGGACGCACCATCCACAGGCTAGCAGCAGTATTGCCGAAGGCATTGCAGTGGGCACGCCTGGCAAGATTGCACAATCCATCATCGCTCGGCTGGTCGATGATCTGGTGCTGGTTGACGAGGGCGATATCGAGCAGGCCATCGTCATGCTGCTCGAAGTTGAAAAGACGCTGGTCGAGGGTGCCGGTGCGGCCGGCCTGGCTGCCCTGCTCAAGTACCCGGAGCGCTTCAAGGGCAAGCGCGTTGGGCTGGTGCTGTGCGGCGGCAACATCGACCCGATGCTGCTGGCCGCCATCATTGAGCGTGGTATGGTGCGCGCGGGCCGGCTGGCGCGCATTCGGGTCAGCGCCCGCGATGTACCCGGCACACTGGCAAAGATTACGGCCACTGTGGCACGGGCCGGCGCCAACATTGATGAAGTACACCATCAGCGCGCCTTCACCACACTGGCGGCGCAGAATGTAGAAGTCGAACTGGTGATACAGACCCGCGGCCCCCAGCACATTGCGGATGTTATGGCTGCGCTAACGGCGGCCGGACTGCAGGCGCAGCAAGTGCTATGAAGCTGCGGGCGACTCAGGATGAAGATACAGCTTCTGTCTGATCTGCATCTTGAAGCACACCCGAACTGGGTTGCCACACCCGCGCCCGGGGCTGAACTGTTGGTGCTGGCCGGCGACATTGGCTCGTACCAAACCGGATCGCTGTTACAGGATGCGGACTTTGGCCTCGCGCGCTTCTCGCAAAAGCATGGCTGGCCCGTGCCCTCGCTGTTTGTGCCGGGCAACCATGAGTACGATGCGCTGGACTTCGATCTGGCGCACGCACGTCTGTGCGAGACCTGCGAACGACTTGGTATCGTCTGGTTGGAGCGTGAAGTCATTGTCCAACTGGACCAACAGAACAGGCCGGTGCGTTTTGTCGGCACGACGTTGTGGAGCGACTTTGATGCGCTCGGTCCGGCGCCTGACGCCGTTGACAATGGCTCGACCGGACTGCTGATGCAACAACTCAAGGCACGCGACAAAGCCTTTCGTGCCGCCAACTACTATCTGAAAAAGACCGGAACGACACGCGATGGCCTACCGATGCTGGCGGAGCAGGTGCGCGAGCAGTCCCTGATCTGCCAGGACTGGCTGACGAAGGCTTTGCACGATCCGTTTGATGGCCGCTCTGTCGTCATCACCCACTTTGCCCCCAGTCTGATGAGCACCGACCCGCGTTATGGCCGGACGCCCGGAAGCGCCGGCTTTTGCAACGCGCTTGACCCCTTGCTCGCGCATGCGCAACTCTGGTTGCATGGTCACTTGCATGCGCCCAGCAATTACGTCAGAAACGGCTGCCGGGTCATCGCCAACCCACTGGGCTATGCGCGCAAAAATGAGCAGAATGCATTCCAACCAACGCTTTGCATCGAGCTCTGATTCAGACAATCTGCTTGGTTACACTGGCGCTTTGACAGAGGAGCGTCCATGAAGATTCTTCTTGCCGTCGATGGCAGTCGTTACACAAAGAAGATGCTGGCCTACCTGAGCACGCATGCAGAGTTGTTCACACAGCGCAACGACTACACCGTGTTTACGGTTCAACCGACGCTGCCACCCAGAGCAAGGGCCGCTGTCGGCAAGGAAATTGTGGACAGTTATTACGCGCAGGAAGCCGAAAAAGTGCTGGCCCCGGTAAGCAAGTTCCTTTTGCGCCATGGCATCGATGCCAAGAGCACCTGGAAGACAGGTCCGGCAGGCGTGACCATTGCAAGACTGGCCGACAGCGGAAAATTTGACCTGCTGGTCATGGGTTCGCATGGCCATGGCACACTGGTCAATCTGGTGATGGGATCGGTCGCGACCAAAGTACTGGCCAGCTGCAAAGTGCCGGTTCTGCTGGTGCGTTAGAGAACAAGTGCTGGCACGCTGGTGGGAGTAAGCGATCGTGCCGCCGCGCCTGTCAACGCTTCGGTCAGCGCGTCCAGCACCGCAGAATCCAGGTTCCAGCAATGCCAGTACAAATCGACTGGCAGTGCGTGCCCCAGCGCAATGTCCACCAGGCGCCCTTGCCTGATTTGTTCCCGGACCTGCAATTCAGGCACCACGCTGACACCCCAGCCGTCGAGCACGGCTCTGACCTGCCCCTCGGAACTGGGCACATACAACTGGTTCAGCGCAATCTGATTGAGCTTGAGCACGCGGCCGACAAACTCCGACTGCAAATCGTCCTTGCGATTGAAAGCGATAAAGGGCAGGCTGCGGAAATTTTGCGGAGACAAGCCATTTGGACAATGTTCTGCAGCCCACACGGTTTCTGCCACAGCGATATAGGACATGGCACCCAAGGGCACAAGGCGGCAACTGCGCAGTGCCTGTTTCACGGTAGTCACGCAGCCCAGAACCTGGCCTTCGCGCAACCATTCGATGGTGAAATCCTGGTCATCGGTAATGATCTCCAGACCCAGGCCCTGCTGCGCCAGCCGACCCAGCGCGGGCAACGCCCAGGTCGCAATGCTGTCGGCGTTGATGGCGATGGAAACCCGCTCGGCATCGCCGCTGTTGCCTGAATCCCCGGGAGTCAGGTCTTTCAAGTCGCGCTCCAGATCGGCCCGCAACAAACGCATCTGCATCGCGTGCTTGAGCAGCAAGCGCCCCGCTGCGGTCGCTCGCAGCGGTCGACTGCGCACGATCAGGACAGTTCCAACCTGAACTTCCAGCGATCGCAAGCGTTGCGAAACGGCCGACTGCGTGATGGAGAGTCGCACTGCGGCGCGCTCAAAGCCTCCCTCTTCGACGATGGCTGCCAGGCATTCCAGAGCATTCGAATCAAAGGTGCTCAATAAGGTGTCCTAATATATTTTCAATTGATTGAATTTTACTTTTGTTGCAAACGGGTCGAGATGACCACGGAGTTGATGCCGGTTCGGTGGACCTGCACGAGGCAGTCCTGAAATGCCCGGGTCACCCTGGACGGTTGTGGTGAGCGCCGCACGATGCTGAAGAAGCTGCATTCATAGTGGAAAAGGTCAGCCTTGACAACTCGCATCTGACCAGATTCGACGAACGGTTTCGCGTAATGATCGGGCAGGAATCCCAGGTACTGGCCTGAAAGAATCAGCGTGGCGATGGATTCCTGGTCGTACCCCGTCGCCTTGCGTGACAGGCGCCGCTGCTGGCTGATCTCCATATTGGGCGAGTGGTAGCCCAGTCCGGCAAAGTTGTGCTCACGCAAATCGTCCCAGTCCATGTCCGCCGGTTCGCTCGTGAACAGGGCGTGCTGCGCTCCACAATAAAGTTGCATGGTTTCGTCAAACAGTTCGTCGTAGATCAAGCTGTCGGAATTGCGATGACCCGGAATCACGCCGACCTGGAACTGGCCGTCGATCACGCCGCGCTCGATTGCGTTCAGGGGCGCCACATACAGGTGCAGATTGACTTCCGGTGCCAACTCGGAAAAGAGGGCTATTGCCCGGCCCAGACGGGCATGCGGGTTGCTCGCCGTCTTGTCAAATGCAGCAATATTGAGTTGGCCCCCCATATGGCGATGGATTTCGTCCACGCTGGCGCGAAAGGCGTCGGCACCGGCCAGCAGGCGCAGGGTCTCGCCATAGATCTGCTGGCCCTCCGCTGTCAATGCGAAGCCGGCACGCCCGCGCCGGCACAGGGTCAAACCCAAGCGGGTCTCGAGATCCTTGATGTGCCGACTGACGGTGGATGTGCCGATATTGAGTTCCAACTCCGCGGCCGCCATGCCGCCACACTCGACCACGCTCTTGAACACGCGCAGCAGGCGAATGTCCATGTCGCTGAGCTGCCCCAGGGTCGAGCCACCTTTTACTTTCATATATTGCTAACTGAATATTGATACTTATACATTTACAAGAGTAACAGAGTTCTTCAGAATGGCACCGCACCATCCACAAACCGGAGACAACATGGAAATGAACGAAGCAAATCACCTAGGCGCCGCCCGCACCGATGCCGCCTGGCTGGACGCGCACTGGATGCCTTTTACTGCCAACCGTGACTTCAAGGCGAACCCACGGATGATGGTAGCGGCACAGGGGTGTTACTACATGGATAACCACGGCAAGAAGATTTTTGACGGTCTGTCGGGATTGTGGTGCTGCGGCTTGGGACACGGGCGCAGCGAGATTACCGAAGCCGCCACGCGTCAGCTGGCCACAATGGACTATTCACCGGCTTTTCAATTCGGCCACCCGCTCTCCTTTGAGCTGGCCAACAAGCTCAAGGAACTGACTCCTGCCGGTCTTGACTACGTGTTCTTTACCGGCTCCGGCTCGGAGTCGGCCGACACCTCGCTGAAGATGGCGCGCGCCTACTGGCGCGCCAAGGGTCAGGGCCAGAAGACGCGTTTGATCGGGCGTGAGAAGGGCTATCACGGCGTCAACTTTGGCGGCATCTCGGTAGGCGGCATTGGTGGCAACCGCAAGACCTTCGGCCAGGGCATCGAGGCAGATCATTTGCCGCACACACAACTGGCAAGCAATGCCTTTTCCCGGGGCATGCCTGACAAGGGAGCCGAACTGGCAGACGATCTGCTCAAACTCATCACTCTGCACGACGCCAGCAACATCGCTGCCGTCATTGTCGAGCCGTTCTCGGGTTCCGCCGGGGTCGTGATTCCACCCAAGGGCTACCTGCAACGTCTGCGTGACATTTGCACTGCCAACAACATCCTGCTGATTTTTGACGAGGTGATCACCGGTTTCGGTCGCGCTGGCGCTTACACCGGCGCCGAGGCTTTTGGCGTGACGCCTGACATCATGAATATCGCCAAGCAAATCACCAATGGCGCGCAGCCGATGGGCGCGGTGCTGGTAAAGAAAGACATCTACGACATTTTCATGGCGCAGGGTGGGCCCGACTACATGCTCGAGTTTGCTCATGGCTACACCTATTCGGCACACCCGGTTCCCTGCGCCGTGGCGCTGGCCACACTCGATCTGCTGGTCAAGGAAAACATGGTCGAGAAAGTCAAAGCGCTGGCACCGCATTTCGAGAAGGCTGTACACAGCCTCAAGGGCACGAGGCACATCACCGATATCCGCAACTTTGGCCTCGCAGCAGGGCTGACCATTGATGCCTTGCCAGGCGAGCCGGCACGCAGGCCCTATGAAATTGCCATGGCGATGCTGCAAAAAGGTTTTTACGTGCGCTATGGCGGCGATACGATCCAACTGGCCCCACCCTTCATCACTACGCCACAGCAGATCGACAGCCTGATCGATGCTCTGGGTGAAACCATCAATCAAACCGCTTAAATTTCTGCAACCATGTCAAATCTTCCTCAAATTCAACACCTGATCGGTGGTCAGATCGTCGCCGGCGGCAGTCGCTCGCAAGAAGTTTTCAACCCCGCCACGGGCAAGGCCGAAAAGCGCGTGCTGTTGGCTGACAAACTCACGGTGGAACAAGCCATTGCCAATGCGCATGCTGCTTACCCGGCGTGGCGCGCGACTCCGCCGCTCAAGCGCGCGCGCGTCATGAGCACCCTCAAAGTCCTGCTGGAAGCCAACGCCGATCGCATTTGCGCCCTGGTCACAGCCGAGCACGGCAAGGTGCTGGCCGACTCGCTGGGTGAGTTGCAGCGCGGCATAGAAAACGTTGAATACGCCAGCTACGCGCCTGAACTCCTCAAGGGAGAGCACAGCAAGAACGTCGGCCCGACGATGGACTCCTGGAGTGAGTTTCAGGCGCTGGGTGTCACAGCTGGCATCACGCCGTTCAACTTCCCCGTGATGGTGCCCTTGTGGATGTGGCCGATGGCGGTTGCCTGCGGCAACACGTTCGTGCTCAAGCCCTCCGAGCGCGACCCGAGCAGTGCGCTGCTGGTGGCTCAGCTGGCCCTTGATGCCGGATTGCCACCCGGTGTGCTCAACGTGGTCAACGGCGACAAGGAAGCGGTTGACACGCTGCTGGGTGATCCGCGCGTGCAGGCCATCAGCTTTGTTGGCTCAACACCGATTGCCCAGTACATCTACGCCACAGGCTGCGCCAACGGCAAGCGGGTGCAGGCCCTGGGTGGCGCCAAGAACCACGCGGTGGTCATGCCCGACGCTGATGTGCCAAATGCCGTCAGCGCCCTGATGGGAGCAGCCTACGGTTCTTGTGGCGAGCGCTGCATGGCCATTCCGCTGGTCGTTGCAGTGGGAGACGCTACCGCTGACGCAGTGGTGGCCGGTCTCAAGGTCGAAATTGCCAAGATGAAAGTCGGCCCTGGTACCGATGCCAGCAACGACATGGGACCTCTTGTCACCCAGGCGCACTTCGACAAGGTCAAAGGCTATGTCGATCAGGGCGTGCTTGAGGGGGCCACGCTGGTGGTCGATGGACGAAATGTCAAGGTGAGTGGCCACGAGAGTGGTTACTTCCTGGGCGCCTGCCTGTTCGACAACGTCAAGCCCGGCATGAAGATCTACCAGGAAGAGATTTTCGGCCCGGTGCTGGGCGTCATGCGTGTCAAGACACTGCAAGAGGCAATGGACCTGATCGACGCCCACGAGTATGGCAACGGTACCTGCATCTTTACGCGCGACGGCGAAGCGGCCCGCTACTTCAGCGACAACATTCTGGTCGGCATGGTGGGCATCAACGTGCCCTTGCCGGTGCCCGTGGCCTACCATTCCTTCGGTGGCTGGAAGCGCTCGCTGTTTGGTGACCTGCACGGCTACGGGCCGGACGCGGTGCGCTTCTACACCAAGCGCAAAACCATCACTCAACGCTGGCCATCGGCTGGCGTGCGTGAGGGCGCGCTGTTCAGTTTCCCGACCAACCGCTAGCTTGTAGCTTCACGGGTTCACACGGATGCTTTCCTCCGTGCTGGCCTCTTCAAGCAGCCAGCGCCGAAAGGCCATGACAGCGGGCCTGCCGGCAATCGCCTCGGGCGTAACCAGGTAGTAGGCGTAGGGCTGCTCGACCACGACGTCGAAGGGCGCCACCAATCTGCCCTCGGCAAGCGCGGCCGCGACCAGGGGTCTGGAGGCCAGCGCAAGGCCAAGCCCATCGACCGCTGCCACAAAGGCGAGGCCGGAGTCGCTGAAGTGCGGCCCGGCGTTGCCGTCGACGCCATTTACGCCGGTCAGTCTGAGCCACTCTTGCCAGGTCGGACGAACTCGCTCATCAGCAATCGAGTCGTCATGCAGCAAGACCTGAAATTGCACATCTGCGGGCTCGCGCAGCGGTGTGGCCAATTGCAGCAATTTCGGGCTACAAACGGCGATGTAGTCGGAGCCGAACATGCGGTCAACGCAAAACCCCGGATAACTTCCGGAGCCATAGCGAATCACCACCTGCGAATCCTCTTCGCGCAAGTCAACGCTGTCAAAGACAGGTGCCGCTACCGATTGCTCGGCGTCAATCGCATTGCGCGACCGGATGATGTGCAGGCTAAGGTCTGGCTGAGTCAGCGTCAGTTGCCGCAGGCGTGGCACCAGCCAGCGTGCGGCAAACGAGGGCGGCGCGACGATGACGAGCCGTCCGCCGGTCACATGGTCGTGGGCGCTTTCTACCGCGACCGCAAAACACTCCAGTCCTTCTCTCACTTTGGGCAGCATGGCCTGACCTTGCGCAGTAAGTTCCAGCGCTCGCGGCAGACGCCGAAAAAGTGACAAACCCAGGAATTCCTCTAGCAACTTGATCTGATGACTTACGGCCGTCGGCGTCACAGAAAGCTCGTTGGCAGCTTTCTTGAAACTGAGGTGACGTGCTGCCGCATCGAAGGCGCGCAAGGCGTTCAAGGGAGGCAAGCGGTACGACATGGATGAATTTTTCTTCGGTGTCGGATGAGAATTGATCGTTTGCTGCGACGCAACATCTCCATTATCGTAGCGCCGTGATCTCAAAAGGAACAC